>DATING010000133.1:0-7300 GCA_035474555.1 Longimicrobium sp.
TGTGAAGTCGTAGCCGCGAATTCATTCGCTCCCTCCTCCGCCCGCATCCCCGCATCCCCGCATCCCGCATCCACCCCGACGCGAGCCGCGCCCAAACGCAAAAAGGGGAGCCACCGCGGCTCCCCTTCTTCGTCTCCCTCCGGCATCACCTGCCGACGGCCGTCACTCGCACGCGTGCACGACGGCGTTCTCGTGGAACCGGACCGCGCGGCCGTCCGCGGGGATGGCGACGGCGTCCACGGGGGCCGTGAGCGCCTGCGTGGTGAAGCACCGGCTTCCCGGCGACCGCTCCGTCACGAAGACGTGGACGGCATCCGTCGTCGCCGTGACGCTGTCGATCGTGATGACGTAGCCACCCGTATTGCGGCCCCCCATCGCCGCCAGGACCACCGACTCGCGGCCGAAGTCCACCGCCGGGACCGCCGGCGCGGGCTGCTGGTGACGATGGACCTGCGTCCACGCCGCCTGCCACTGCGCGTCCGTGCGCAGCACCTCGCGCGCCGGGACGTCCATGCCGCTGTAGTACACCGGCCGCGGAAACACCGCGCGCGGCTCGATGCGCTGCCCGCCGGCCGCCTCGCTGCGGGTTTCCACCGTGTCCGTGGGGCCGCCGCCGCCGCATCCCGCGGCCAGCAGGCATCCCGCCATCAGCCAGAACGCACGTATCTTCATGGAATTCCTCGTCGTCGCGTGGTGCACACCAGGGCCGCCCATCAACGCCGCGCCATGCCCGGTTGTGACAGCCCCGGCCTTCAGCCCAGGTCCATCTCGGCCGAGACCAGGTCGTCCAGCGTCTCGCGGCGGCGGACGAGGGTGGCCTCGGTGCCATCCACCATCACCTCCGCGGGGCGCGGGCGCTGGTTGTACTGGCTGGACATGCTGAAGCCGTACGCGCCCACCGTCATGATGGCCAGCAGCTCGCCCGCCTTGGGCAGCTCCATCTCGCGGTCCAGCGCCAGGAAGTCGCCCGTCTCGCAGATGGGGCCCACCACGTCCACCCGCACCCGCTCGCGCCCGGGCGCCTTTACGGGCTCCACGGCGTGCCAGCCGGAGTAGTGGCTGGGGCGGATGAGATCGTTCATCCCCGCGTCCGTGATCACGAAGCGCTTGCCGCCCCCTTCCTTGACGTACAGCACGCGGGTGATCATCGCGCCCGCCTCGCCCACCAGGAAGCGGCCGGGCTCGATGACGAGCTTGAGCCCCGTCTCCGCCACGGCCGGCACGATCTCCGCCGCCCACTCCGCGGCCGAGATGCGCTTTTCGCCGTCGTAGCTGATCCCCAGGCCGCCGCCCAGGTCCAGGAACTCCAGGTCCACGTCCTCGCGCTTCAGGTCGTGCGCCAGGTCCAGCACGTAGTCCAGCGCGTCGCGAAACGGCGTCACGTCCAGGATCTGCGAGCCGATGTGCACGTCGATGCCGCGCACGCGGATCCCCGGCATCTTGGCCGCGATGGAGTACAGCGTCCGCGCCCGCGCCGCCGCGATGCCGAACTTGGTGGCCGCGTGCCCCGTGCGGGTGTAGGCGTGCGGCGTGGGCGTGTCGATGTCCGGGTTCACGCGCAGGGCCACGGGCGCGCGCACCCCCATGGCGCACGCCATCTCCGAGAGCGAGCAAAGCTCCCCCTCGGACTCCACGTTGAAGGCGTAGATGCCGGCCGAAAGCCCCGCGGCCAGCTCGTGCACCGTCTTGCCCACGCCGCTGAAGACGATGCGGTCGCCGGGAATGCCGGCCAGCTGCGCCCGGTGCAGCTCGCCCGCGGAGACGATGTCGGCGCCGGCGCCCAGCTCGGCCAGGGTGCGCAGCACGCCCAGGTTGCCGTTGGCCTTGACCGAGTACGCGATCAGGTGCGGCACGGGCGCGAGCGCCTCTTCCAGCTCGCGGAACCGCTCGCGGATGGCGCCCTTGCTGTAGACGTACAGCGGCGTCCCCCAGCGCGCCACAAGGTCCGTGAGCGGCACCCCCTCGCAGTGCATCACCCCGTCCACGCGCGTGAACGCATCCGCCACCCCCGCGACCGCCGTATCGTCCAACGCGTCCTCCTCCCGGTTTTTTTGCTGATTTCGCGCACGCCGTGGCAGACGAGGCACGCGCATGGTCCAGGCCGTGCAGCCCGGCGGCATTGACTTCCGTCTGCTACCCCACGCAGTCTACAACACACGGAATCCGCCCGGAAGCCCCGGGCGCCGCCGGCC
The DNA here is from genome assembly GCA_035474555.1 of Longimicrobium sp. Taxonomy (GTDB): domain Bacteria; phylum Gemmatimonadota; class Gemmatimonadetes; order Longimicrobiales; family Longimicrobiaceae; genus Longimicrobium. The sequence goes on from DATING010000133.1 coordinate 2,193, forward strand.
ACGCTTCCGCGGAGGACCGCATGCCCACGATCCGCCCGTTCCACCTCCCCGCCCTGCTCCTCGCCACCGCGCTGGCCGCCGCGCCCGCCGCCGGGCAGAACGGCGCCGTGGCGGTGGATGCATCGCACCTGCGCACCTTGCAGGCGCGGCTGGACAGCGTCGCGTCGGCCCTGTCACCGCAGGAGCGCGCGGCGTGGGACCGGCTGCTGCTGCGCGCCGCCAGCGCCCCCGCCCCGTCGTCCGAGGTGCGCGTGACGCCCGTGCTGGAGATCGGCCCGGGCGGCGGCTGCGACGGCGGCTCGGGGATGGACGACGCGACCAACCGCGTGGCCATCATCGTCCAGGGCGGCCGGACGGCGGGGAACGGGATCATCGTCCAGGGCGGGCGCACGCCGTCGCGCGAAGGGATCATCGTCCAGGGCCGCACGCCCGCCGGCGCCACGCAGGGGGCCAACGCCCCGCGCCCCAACCCCGCCGGCACCGTCGCCATCGGCCCCAAGCAGGACGACCCGTCGCGCCCGGGACGGGTCCGCGCCGGCGCCGTCGCCATCGGGCCCAAGCAGGACGATCCCGCGCCGCCCCCGCAGGGCCTCGGCCGCCGCATCGCCGACCTTGCGGCGCGGATTTCCCCGGAGGAGCGCGGCGCGCTGAACTGGCTGCTGACCCGCGCCTCGGCGGAAGTGCAGCCGGCAAGGGTGGGCGGGCTGCCGCCGGGGCCGTGCAACCCGGAAACCGGGTGCCGCGCGCCCACGGGAGGCACACCGCAGGTCTCCCTGCGGCAGGCGCTGGGAATCGACATGCTCGCCATCGGCCCCAAGCAGGACGACCCCGCCCCGCCGCCCCCCGCGCAACGCTGGATGCTGCGCTACTGAGGGACGCGATGCAGGACGATCCACCCGCCGGGCGTGCCGCCTGGGACGATCCGGACGACGCGGCGGCGCCCCATTCCCCGGAGAACCGGCGGTCCGCGGAATCCAAGCTCCGGCGGGGCACCCGGCACTGTCCCCTCTGCCTGGCCCCGCTGGGCAGGAACGCCCCGCGCACCCGGCGGGTCCGGCACTGCGCCGCCTGCCGGGCGCATCCCTCGCGGGACAAGTGCTGCCAGCGGTGCGGGGCCGCGGCCGTTTGGGAGAACAAGTCCGGCGCCGCGTGCCAGCGTTGCGGGCATCACGGTCCCAAGCGCACCGTGATCGCCGCCGCCTGAGCCGCGGCCGGACGCACGGAAGGCCGCCCCTCGCCGGGGGCGGCCTTCCGCGTTCTTCCCAAATCCGTCAGTACGCCTTGGCCCAGACCGCTTCCGTGGTCGCGTCCGCGCCGCACACCAGGCACTTCGCCGGCGCCGGGTCGGAGCGGAACTCCTCGAAGGGGAGGCAGCGGATGGTGGCCTTGGCCTCGTCCTTGACCTTCTCCTCGCACGCCGCCCCGCCGCACCAGCCGGCGTAGACGAAGCCGCCCGCGCCGTCCATGATCTCGCGGAAGCGGTCGAACGAGTCGATGCCGCGGTACGAGTTGGCCTCGCGCCGCTCCCGCGCGCGCTCCAGCAGGAACGACTGGTAGTCGTCCAGCCGCTGGCGCAGAGTGCCCAGCACCTCGGCCTCGGGAAGGAACTGCTTGCGCTCCTCACCCTCGGGAATGCGCCGCGCCAGCACCACCTGCCCCTTGGCGATGTCCTTGGGGCCGATCTCGATGCGGAACGGCACGCCCTTGAGCTCCCACTCGAAGAACTTGGCGCCCGGCGTGAGCTTGTCCCGGTCGTCCACGTGCGTGCGCACGCCGTCCAGCGCGGCCACGATCTCCTTTGCCTTGGCCATCACCAGCTCGCGCTCGTCGTCCTTGCGGTAGATGGGCACGATGACGACCTGAATGGGCGCCACGCGCGGCGGCATCACCAGCCCCTTGTCGTCGCCGTGCGTCATCACCAGCCCGCCCACCATGCGCGTGCTCACGCCCCACGACGTGTTCCAGGCGAACTCCTCGCCGCCGGACTCCGACGCGAACTTCAGCTGGAACTGCTTGGCGAAGTTCTGCCCCAGGTTGTGCGACGTGCCGTTCTGCAAGGCACGGTTGTCCTGCATCATGGCCTCGCACGTGTAGGTGCGCAGGGCGCCGGCGAACTTCTCGCTCTCGCTCTTCTGCCCCACCACCACGGGCATGGCGAGATATCCCTCCATGAACTCGCGGTACACGCCCAGCATGCGCAGCGACTCTTCCTCCGCCTCGTCGTGGTCCACGTGCGCCGTGTGGCCTTCCTGCCACAGGAACTCGGTGGTGCGCAGGAACAGGCGCGTGCGCATCTCCCAGCGCACCACGTTGGCCCACTGGTTGTACAGCAGGGGCAGGTCGCGGTAGCTCTGCACCCACTTGGAGAACATCTCGTAGATGATGGTCTCGGACGTGGGGCGGATGATCAGCGGCTCCTCGAGCTTGCTGTCGGGGTCGGGGATGAGCTTGCCGTCGTCCGTGGCCTTGAGGCGCGTGTGCGTGACGATGGCCGCCTCCTTGGCGAACCCCTCCACGTGCTGCGCCTCGCGCTCCAGGAAGCTCTGGGGGATGAAGAGCGGGAAGTACGCGTTCTGGTGCCCGGTCTCCTTGAAGCGCTGGTCCAGCCGGTCGCGCATGAGCTCCCACAGGCGGTAGCCGTAGGGGCGGATGACCATGCAGCCGCGCACGGGCGAGTAGTCCGCCAGCTCGGCCTTGAGCACCACCTCGTTGTACCAGGCGCTGAAGTCCTCCGCCTGCGTCGTCAGTGCTTTTTCGTTCGCCATGAGATTCCCGGATAGTAGAAAGGACCCGCCGCGTCGGGCGGCGGATCCGTGTTTTTGGATTCGGATCGGCCCCGTGGTCAGGCGAAGATGTCGCGCACCGGCAGCGTCCACCCCGGCACCACGTCCCCGCCGTCGATCACGTCGTTCTCGGAAAGCTCACGGACGTCAATGCGCGACCGGTACACGTCAGCAGTTCGCGACGGTGGATCGACGATGATCACCATCCGCGTCCCGGCATTCAGGAACTGGTGTACCTTCCTGCGCAAGCCGCTGTACGTATCGTGCGGCGACACGACCTCGACCGCGAGATCCGGCGCCAGGTCCACCAAGCCGGTGAATCGGGCATACCGCTCCCTGGCAACAAAGCCGAAATCTGGGCAGCGGACCGTGTCTGGATCCCGCGCGAGACGAAAGCCCGTGTCCGAACTGTAGACGACACCCAGCTTGCCCGTCTCGACGTACTGCGCCAAGCGCCACCCCAGCCGCATGCTGACCCTCCCGTGCTCTCCGCCGGCGGGACTCGTCTCCCGAAGCTCTCCCGCGACGAGCTCGCGGCGGATGCCATCCTCGGGCATCGCCAGGAGCTCGTCGGCCGTCATCGTCCGAAGTTGAGTGGCCATCGTTGCCTCTGGACTGCGGAAAATCTTCATCCCCAGGAGATAACCCTGCGCCGCACTCCGTGTGCCCGCGCCGGCGCGCCTTCAGCAAATCGCCGGCGCGGGCGTCACGGTCGGCCCAGCTCGGCGAGGGGGATGCGGGTCTCTTCGCGCGTCTCGCTGTCGCGCACCACGGCCGCACCCTCGGCGGACGCCTCGGGGCTCAGCACGACGACGCGGCGAGCGCCGAGTGCGGAGGCGTTCTTGAACTGCTTGTTCACGCCCTGCGGCTTGTACCCGTAGTCCACCGACGCGCCCCCGTCGCGCAGGCGGTGCACCACGGCCAGCAGCTCCGCGCGCTGCTCGGCGGGCGCGATCACGTAGTAGTCCAGCGAGGGACGCGTCTCGGGGAGCAGGCCGCGGTCCGTCAGCAGCTCCTTGAGCACCACGTCGCCCATCCCGAAGCCCAGCGCGGGCAGCTGCACGCCGCCCACCTGGCCCAGCAGGTTGTCGTAGCGCCCGCCGCCGCAGATGGCCCGCAGCTCGCCCGTGGCGTCGAACAATTCGAAGACGATGCCCGTGTAGTACGCCAGCCCGCGGACGATGGACAGGTCGAAGCGGACGTATCCGCCCAGGCCCATGGAGTCCACGTGGCCCAGGATCTCGGCCATGCGCTCGATCTCCGGCCCCACGCCCTCTGTGCCGCCGTACGCCTCGCGCACGGCCGCGAAGTCCGTGTGGCGAAAGATGTCCAGCGTGCGCTCGACCGATTCCGCGTCCATCCCCGCCTCGTTGCGCAGCCGCGCGCCGATGGCCTCGCGCGTCTCGCGCTCCAGCTTGTCCACGATATTGTAGACGAGCACGAGCTGGTCTTCGGGGACGCCCGCGTGCAGCAGCAGGGCGCGCAGCAGCCGCCGGTCGCTCACGCGCGCCACGAAGTCCTGCTCCGTGAGGCCAAAGGCGCGCAGCATGTCGATGGCGGCGGCCAGCAGCTCGGCGTCGGCGGCGACGTCGTCCTCGCCGATGATGTCCAGGTTGAGCTGAAAGTGCTCGCGTAGCCGCCCGCGCTGCGCCCGCTCGTAGCGGAACAGCTGGGGGATGGAGAACCACTTGATGGGCTTGCGCAGCCCGCCCGCGCGCGCGCCGGCCATGCGGGCCAGCGTGGGCGTCATCTCCGGGCGCATGGCCACCTCGCGGCCGCCCTTGTCCGTGAAGTTGTACAGCTGCTGCACGATCTCCGGGCCGGACTTTTCCGTGTACAGCTCCAGCGGCTCCAGCGGGGGGCCGTCGTACTCCTGGAAGCCGTAGCGGCGCGCGACCTCGCGCCACGTCCGCATGATGTGCGCGCGGACGGCGAAGTCGTCGGGATAGAAGTCCCGGAAGCCGGGAAGTGCCTGGAAGTTTGGATTCGACATAGCCGCGGAATGTAGCAGACCGGCGGCGTCGGGAGCAACGGGGGGCGGGGACGGCGGGCGGGACGGCCGGGATGAACGGCGGGTTACAGGGGACAGGTTACAGGGACAGCGGGCAACGGCGGGATCGTTCACCGTCCGAGTCCCCGTGTGATTGCGGCACCCGCGCCTGAGCGGGTGAACCCGCCGCTGGGAAAGCCATAAGCCCCGTCTCGGCTCGCGACGCTCGCCGAACGGGGCTTCAACGGATTCAACCACGAACTGCGCCGGTGGCGTGGCACTCGCCCGTGACGGACAGTCCGCGCAGGCGGACTTCGTGTGGTTGTTGCGGCGAA
>DATING010000134.1:0-10617 GCA_035474555.1 Longimicrobium sp.
CGCCTCTTCCGGCGTGGCGCCCCAGGTGACGGCGCCGTGGTTCAGGAGGATGAGACCCAGCGCGTCCGGCCGGGCCCGCACCGCCGCGCCTACCTCCCTGGACAGCAGGAACCCCGGCCGGCGGTACGGCACCGTCAGCACGTCGTCGCCAAAGGCGGCCTGGCAGGCGGCCACGGGATCGGGGGTGTTGATGAGCGACAGCACCGCGTCCGCGTGCGAGTGGAACACGCTGGCCGCGGGGATGAAGGCGTGCAGCAGCGTCTCGATGGAGGGCCGCGGCGAGGCCGGGTCCGTCAGGCAGCGCGCGAGGTAGGCCACCATCTCCTCGTCGGACATGTCCGCGCGGTCAAAGAGGGGCAGCACGTCGTCCAGCCGCACGCCGCTGAAGTCGGCGCGGCGGATGGAGGCCAGGTCCGATCCGCTCCCCTTGACCCGCAGCACGCGGACGGGCCGGCCGGCCACGTCCTCCTCGTCCACCTTGACGGAGGTGTTGCCCCCGCCGCGCAGCACGAGCGACGTGTCCGCGCCCACGAGCCGCGAAAAGCGCACGCAGGCATCCACCGCGTCCCCCGCGGCGATGGGGGCGTCCAGCGGGAGGGAGCGGGCGGCGGGCGTGGCGGTTGTCATCGGGCGCGTTCTCGGGTGGATGGATGGGGATCAGTGGTCCGCGGCGGGAAACACGCCGGGGGGCAGGGCGCCGGCCTCGTACACGCCGGATTCCGTCACGTACGCCGTCACCAGGCGCGCGGGGGTGACGTCGAAGGCGGGATTGCGGGCGGAGGAGCCGGGGGAGGTCACGCGGATGCGGCGCATCATCCCCCCCTCGTCCGGGCCCGTCTGGAAGTGCACCTCGTCCGCGTGGCGCTCCTCGATGGTCACGGCACTTCCATCGGGGATGGCAACGTCGAAGGTGGAGGGCGGCGCGGCGACGTAGAAGGGGACGCCGAACTCGCGGGCGCACACGGCCTTGGCCAGCGTGCCCACCTTGTTGACGACGTCGCCGTTGGCCGCGATGCGGTCCGCGCCCACGATCACCAGGTCCACCTCGCCGCGGCTCATGAGGAACGCCGCCGCGTTGTCGGCGATGACGGCGTGCGCGATCCCCTCCGCCCCCAGCTCCCACGCCGTCAGCCGCGCGCCCTGGGCCCGGGGGCGCGTCTCGTCCACCCACACCTGCAGCTGCTTGCCCGCGGAAACGGCCGCGTAGACGGGCGCGAGCGCCGTCCCGTAATCCACCGTGGCCAGCCAGCCGGCGTTGCAGTGGGTGAGCACGCGCGCGCCGTCCTCGATCCGCGCCTCGCCGTGCTCGCCGATGCGCCGGCAGTGCTCCACGCTTTCCTCCGCCAGCGCGTACGCCGCGTCCGCCGCCGCCTGCACGACGGCCGCGGGATGCGCGTGGGCCTGCGCCGCGTTCCACACCAGCCCCGTGCCGTGGAACAGGTCGCGCGCCGTGGGCCGCGTGGCCTCGATGAAGGTCCGCGCGGCGCGCGCGTAGGGCCAGGGGTCGGCCCCAGGCGCCTCGGCGAAGGCCTGCGCCAGGGCGAACGCCGCCGCCGCGCCGATGGCCGGGGCGCCGCGCACCGTCATGTCGCGGATGGCCTCGGCCGTGGCGCGATGGTCGGCGCACTCCACCACGCGAAAGTCGAACGGCAACCGGTTCTGGTCGATCAGGTGCACCGTGCCGCCCTGCATCCAGACGGTGCGGTACGGCGTGCCCTCGACGCGCATGGCGGGTTCCTGGGGATGCCTGGATGAACGGGATCGGGCGCGGCGAGAGGGCGCGATGGGGGCGCGCCGCCGGGGAAGGCTATCCGCCGGGGCGGGGAGGGCGCAAGGTTTCCAGTGGGATGGCGGATAACGTTCGCGACGAGTACGGCAAGGGGCACGGCGGATGCGCTCGCCGGGCCCCTTCGCGTCATGCCCGCGGCGCCATCAGACCGGCGGGCCGAAGCTGCACTGGCAGTTGCCGTTCCAGCACGACCAGTGCGAATACCCCTTGTTGAAGCACGCCGTGCCGCACGTCATGGAGTTGCAGGCCCCGACGGTGTTCGCGGGCGCGGCGGCCGGCGCCGCCATCGCCTGTGTGCCGCCGAAGCCCAGCGCCGCAGCGATGGCAACGGCGCTCGCCGCATGGATGATCTTCCGCATGCATCTCTCCCGGGAGGTACGTTCGTCAGGTTGTTGACGTGGGGAATGCGGCGCAAAACGCGAGCCGTAGCGCGCGCGGCGCGGGTCCGGCGGATGGGGGCTGGACGGCGCGGCTGCAGACGGGATGCGGATGGCTCCTGCCGACCCGCAGTCGCCCGGGCATGGATGTCCAGGATCATTCAACGTCCTCGGCTTCACGTGTTCTCCGTGGCGGCTCGCGAAGCGCCCTGCGGACGGCGACCGGCTTCGCCGACATCCCGGCGGCCTCATTCGATGTTTCATCCGTGGCGCGATGGGGCCGGAAGGTCCTGGCTCCATCGCGCCGGTGCACACTCCGCGAAGGTGTACGGGAGATCATCGTTGAGTACATTCCGTTTCGTCCTCCACATCCGGCAAGGCGCCTGCGGAGCGGGTTGACGTGCGGGTGCCTCTGTGCGAAAATGGTTGTCAAACGACAGGCTGTAAACCTGACCCCACGCAGTGCTTGTCTCCCGCAGGCGCTTCACACCTCCGTACAGCAAGACCATGCAGACTCCCTCGGCTCCGACCGCTCCCGACGTGCGCATCCCCGAGATCGCGTCCATCCCGCCCGCCCCCGCGACGCCGGCGAGTCCGCGCGCGCAGGGGCTCGCCGAGCTGCAGCGCCTGGCCACGGCGGCGCGCGTGTTCGTGAGCATGCCGTACGTGCAGGGGGTGACGCCGCGCGTGCTGGCGGACGACACCCGCGCCCGCGGCTACGCCACGGACGAGCTGGTGCCGCGGCGCGAGGGGACGTTTGCCCTGGACGAGATCGGCCTTCCCGTGATGGACCACGGCGTCCTGTACGGCGACGCCGTGTTCGAGGGGGTGCTGGTGGCGCACGGGCGGCTGTTCACCTGGCGCGAGCACCTGGAGCGGCTGCACGCCTCCGCGCAGAAGCTGGCCATCGACGTCCCCGTGGACGACGTGCACCTGACGCGCGCGCTGCTGGAGACGGTCCGGGCGACGGGCGTGAGCGCCGAGGAGCGCGGCTACATCCGCCTGGTGGTGACCCGCGGCCTGGGCGACCTGGGGATCGCCCCCGCCAAGTGCGTGGGGAGCACCGTGTACGCCATCTGCGGCACCCTGCGGCTGTACCCGGAGGCGGGGTACCGCACGGGGATCCCCATCTCGGTGGCGCGCGGCGTCCGGCGGCCCATGGCCGACACCCTGGACCCGCGGGTCAAGTCGTGCAACTACCTGAACAACATCCGCGCGCTGGTGGAGACGCTGGACGAGGGGTGCGCCGAGACGCTGATGCTCACTCCCTCCGGCTTCGTGGCCGAGGCGACGGCGGACAACCTGTTCCTCGTCGTGCGTGAGCGGGGGTGGGAGCAGGATCCCGCCCGCGTCCGCCTCATCACCCCGGGGCCGGACTACTGCCTGAACGGCATTACCCGCGCGCTGGTGATGCGGGCTGCGGGCGAGGCCGGCTACACGGTGGAGGTGTCGGACACCATGCTCCCCTCGGACTTCACGCAGCCGGACCGGGAGGCGTTCCTCACCGGCACGGGCGCGGGAGTGATGCCGGTGACGGCGGTGGGTGGCGATCCCGTGGGCGGAGGCACGTCGGGGCCGGTGACGCAGGAGCTGCGCGCGCGCTTCAACGCGTACATGGCCGATCCCGGACTGGGGCTGGCCCTGGATGCCACGGACGACGAGATCCGCGCCTACCTCTCGGGCCAGGCGCCCGCGGGGGGCGAGCCGGCGGCGCCCAACTTCATCGTGGAGCTGTTCCGCCGGATCGACTCGCGCAACTGGACGGCGCTGGAGGATTCGCTGCACGAGGACGTGGTGTACGAGCGTCCCGGCTACGAGCCGCTGGTGGGCCGCGACCGGGTGATGCACTTCTACCGCGAGGAACGGGTGATCGCCTCGGGTGAGCATCTGCTGGATCACCTGCTCACGGACCATGAGTCCGGCGCGTGCTGGGGGCGGTTCGTGGGGGTGCACAAGAACGGCACGCCCATCGACGAGCGGTTCGCGGACACGTACCTGCTGCAGGACGGCCGCATCCGCACCCGCCGCTCGTTCTTCTTCCGCCCGGCGATCTGATCCTCGCAGTCTCGCAAGGCACCGGGCAGGGATCGATACACGCGAATCAGCAGGGAACCGTCGGGGTTCCCTGCTGATTCTGCGTCGTGCCTCATCCACGGGATCTGCCGTGTACGGCCCCCCCGGCGTCAGCTGGTCAGCCGGTTCACGGCGGACGATTCGTGCGACCTGGTGGTCCCGCCAGGTCCGTCACCGGGTACGCGCCTCCATGCAGGGCGTGTCGTCGAACCCGACGCACATCCCGCGGCGTCACCGGGCCTCCGGCGCGCGCACGCTTTTACGGATCGCGATCGGTTGGATGATGTGCCACGGCAGGCATCCCCCTCCGCGGCCGCGATCCTGCCTCTCCGAAAAAACGCGGATGCCGTCCCCTCGCCGGCAGCAACCCGTCTACCAAGGGCCTGATGCACCCTGCCGCTCGCCGCCTTCTCCTCCGGTCCGTGATCGGACGTCGCGATAGCAATCATCCAGTGAGGCAGGGCTTTCCGAAGCCGCAGGTGCGGGATCGACGCGACGCGACGGCTGGACGCGAATCGGCCGAGTCGTGCAGGAGGCCAGAGATCCTTGGCAGAGTGGCGGCTGCCGGCGGGGGGGGCATCCGCATTTCTTCAAAGCAGGGTATCGGCTCCTTGGCGCGGATGCCTGCCCAGGCACAGATCCACCTGATCGCGATCCGTCGAAGTGGCCCTGGCACGAAGGCCGTGCATGGGCCCTGATGCCCACGCAGGATGGAGGGGCCGGTGACCGTGGGCGGAATCCCGTTGAAAAGCGGATGCGAGGGGCCTATATTCGTTTCCGCTGGACGGGCCTATAGCTCAGCGGTTAGAGCAGGGGACTCATAATCCCTTGGTCCCAGGTTCGAATCCTGGTGGGCCCACTTCGTAAGTTGCAGAAAGGCAAGGACTTCGGTTCTTGCCTTTTTTGTTGCATACCCCGGCTTCCGAGTGTCGGGGTATGCAGGGGTATGCAAACGGGCGCGGATTCGGGGAGTATTCGGCTCACTTCGGCTCCCCCGCCAGCCGCTTCTGCACCCGCTCCAGGAGGATTTGCAACTCGGCTTCCGAGAAGCCGGCCAGGTCGGGGCCCGCGTCCGGCGCGGCCGGCAGGTCTTCAACGCTCAGCAGCTCCCGGATCCGGGCGCGCGCCGCGGCCGCCTTGGCCGTGATCTTCGGGTCGCGCCTCCGCTGGTAGCGCCGGCGCGTATCCTCGTCCTTCCAGCCGACCATCTCCCGCAGCGCCCGCGTATCCTTCTCCACGTCCTCCGCCAGGTCTGACAGGACGCGGCGCAGCCCGTGGAACTGGCGTCCCGGCACGAGCTCCACACCGATCAGCTCCTGGTACGCGCGGAAGCTCTTGATCAGCGACGTCGAGGACGCATGCTGCGGCCCTGAACGCTTGCGTCCGCCTTTCAGGTACACCCACAGGCGCATGCCCTCGCGGTGCATCCGGCCCGCCGGCCAGAGGTGGTAGTCCGAAACCTCCCCCGCCTGGAAGGCGGCCTCGAGCTCGTGAAGATACCCATCCGGGCCGATCGCGCGGTCCACGGCCGCCCGCGAGGCCTCGTGCAGGTCGATGATCGTGGTGGCCTTCTTCCCGCGACTGTGGCGGAGCAGATTGATCCGGCCGAATCCGAGCCCGCCGGTCCCGGGGCGGAGATCGAGATCGCGCCGGGTCGCGCGGATCACCTGCCCCGCCCGCTGGTCGGGGCCGATCTCGATCATCAACGCGAGCCGCGGATCCGCCCTGGCGAGGAATGCAAAGATCTTACGGGTCTCCTCCTCCGTGAAGCGCAGCCCCGCGTCCTCTTCGGTTTCGTAGCGCTCGCCGAACCGGCTTTCCCACTCGTTGCGGAGCAGGCGCTTCCAGTCCTTGAGCGGTCGCTTTCCCACCGGGTACCGGTTCGGGAAGCGATCGTGCAGCCACCGGAGCACCTGGTAGAGCAGGGCCACGCACTTCTCCGCCTCCCGCACCCCATCCCGCACGTTCGCCGCCTGGTCCAGCAGGTATCGCCAGACGGTCTGCGAGGTGCCGGGAACGACCTCCTCGCAGAGGGGGAAGTCATTCGGCCCGGGCCCCGTCCTGAGCGCGGCCAGCACCTTGTCCGAGACGCGCAGCATGGCGCGGCGGTGCTCGGAATCGGAGACGAACATTCCCCCGGTGCCGCGGAGCGCCTCGTCCAGCGCGGTCTTGATCGTCGGCCGCACGTCTACCGGCGGCGCGGCCGGCGCCCGGGACCCACGAAACGGGTCCAGGCCGCTGCGCAGATCCGCGACGCATGCCTTCGCCGCGTCGATGGCTCGCTTACGCTGGCCAGCCAGGACCTCGCCCCGGGCGTTTCGGAGCATGAACGGCTCCTTCTGCCCCAGGTATTCAGAAAGCGCGCGCTTGACCGGCTTCCGGCCGACCGTCCGCCACAGGTAGACCTGGCCACCTTTGTCCCACGCTTCGGCCACGCGCACGGTGAGGCCGCGTTCGCCTTCCGAGTGGCTCCACGCGTCGGCAGGAACGGTCGCACGCTGCTTGGCCATCAGGCAGTCCGCCGCGCCTGGGCCCGACCGCCCGTGACCTGCTGCGCGCTGCGCAGCAGGTCATCGCGATGATACAACCAGTCGCCCCCGCTCTTGCTCGCCCGCACAGTGCCCCGGCGTGCCCAGCTGCGGATGGTGTCCGCCCTCGCTCCGAACGTGAGCTCGATGGCACGCTCGGTATCCACCCATACGTCGCCTTCGCCCTGGATGAGCGCCACGACCAGGCGGTCCGCATCGGCGTCGCGGACATCTGCCGCGGTGTCCTGCCGGATGTCCCGGAGCAGCGCGGCCTGCTGGCGCATCGTGCGCACCAACTCCCACAGGGGGTCGCTCCAGACGACCGGACGAGGCGCGTGGTCGTCTTCCGGGTGCTTCCGCTGGCTGGTGCTGTCCATGGTCTTCCGTCGCCGGGCCCTGGATATCCAACGGGCTCGTCAGCCCGCCGGGCGAGTTCAGGGGGGGCCTGCCAGGGCTGCGTCCGTCAAGCGGATGCGGCCGTCCGGGCCAGACTACGGATCACGGGCTACGCGCCCAAACCCCTGACAAGATGAGCAAAGGTCGCAGCGGGAGGGCTAGAGCCTGCCGTTAGCCGCTCCGCAGGTAACGGAAACGGAACAGTTTAGCGTTAATTCACACCTTCTTTTGGCGTTTGGGGTGCGTGCCGAAATTCTACTGTCAGCCCAACTGGGAGCCCCGCCAGTCCAAGTGAGAAGGGATGCTGTCGTGAATGTGGCTCAGCCGTGTGGACTCGACGGGCAGGACCCGACAGCTTCTTGGGCCAAGGTGCCATCTTGGTTCAAAGTGATAACGGACTGCTGAGCACAGGAGCATCTAGCGCCTGACGCGATCTCCCGTACTCCGCCAGACGAATCAGCTGCTGAGGATGATGACGCCCCGCGAGGTACTCATCGAGCATTGAAGTCGAAAACGAAACGTGCAGGTGCGTCCGACTGAAGTGGGTGCGATTGTATGCATCCATCCGGGACAGCCTCGCTGCCGTGCTTTCGCCCGCGGCCTTCGTCCTTGAGGCATTCCGAATATCCTCCGCGGTAGCGCGCTGCAGAAGGAAGTAATCCGCAAGGAACTCCCAAGCAGCAACAGCTCCCTCGCTGATTACTCCTCGACGCCCGCTGCTCATTCCCCGGAGTCGGGATTCGATGTGCCAGCGCCGTGCCTCTTTCATGTCCTCCGCCCAGTGGAACTGTCCTAGCAGGGATTCAGCTTCAATCACCACGGCGTCACGGCCGACAGCTGTGAGATTCGCGAGAAGTGCCCGCACTTGGGGATGCAGCAGCACTCCGTCGAACTCGTCCCAGAAAGCGCGCTCCACAGCTTCGGAGATTTGATTGCGGTCCCGAGGATGGGCGCGTTCCATCACATCAAAGAACACCGCGTGCGCGGTCCATGAATTCTCAAGTCGAGTAAGGAAATAATTGAGGTCTGCGCACTGCTGCCTGGGATGCTCTCCCCTACCGGCCTGCAGCTGAGATGGATAGAGCCTATTTCTGAGCGCGGAAAGGTTGGCCGGAAGCTCGTGGTAGTATCCTCGCGGGCCCAGGCCCTGGGGATGCTCTAAATCCCGGAGCGCATACCAATCGTGGAGCTTCGGAGGAAAGATGAGTCTGGCGCAAGAGGGATGAATGGCCGCTGGGTCAGACACGGTATTGAGAGACTCGGGCATAGACGATAAACTGTCGCTACATAGGAGGGTTGGCTCACCGAAGCTTGTTCGATCTGAAAGGCACAATGCAAGACTCTACACGTTTGCCGATGCGGCTCGTCTTGGAGCGACACCCGGCGCAACTCGTCGAGCGCTTGGGGGATGTACGGCGTGTGAATACAGCCGACCACTCGGACATCCTCCACGTCAGAACGAGCGGCGCATCAGAGGATCAGCTAATCGTGCTCTTGGCAACGCTCATTGCACGGATTCGCGTTTCGGACCGGGAGCGAGTGAGGGTTGAACCCGTGCTCGGGGGGACGGCGATTTGGATCAGTGGGCACGGCGAGCTGGTGGGAATCCCTGACGAGGATTCGGATTTGGAAATCGCCATCAATCAAGAGACTGACAAGATCCTTGGAACTCACTCAGATGATCTTCGCCAAGTCGCGAAAGCCTTTGGCGCTCTCAAGCCTGGTGAGCAGCTTCGCTTGGATTTCGACCCGCAGAAGCTTGCCTTCCGTGCAGTGCCACTTTTATCGCACACTAGCGGCGGCAGGACCAATAAGTGAATACAATGCAAGGAATGGTCAGCATTCGATTTGCTGGCCAGCCTCTTCACACCGGAGCCCTCCTCATCCTAGCCCCAGCGTCTCATGCAGAACCGCAGAGCCGCGGCCGTGTGGAGACTCTACATCAACAGAGGTCGGTCGGAGACGACGAATGGCGGGGCCGGAAGCTCAAGTGTGCGAGCAGTTGCTAGACGTCTCCGGGACTTTGGCTCGCGAGCGCGCCGGTCCCGTAGCATCGCCACGGGTACATGGATCTTTCCGAGAACAGGAGAACCTCCCGATGGAAAATCGCATCCCGGCGCACATCAGCATCGGCGGAAATCTCGCCCCGACCTTGATCAACGTCTTCTACGACCCGATGGAAAATCGCATCCCGGCCCACATCAGCATCGGCGGAAATCTCGCCGCGACCCTGATCAACGTCTTCTACGACACGGTGGCAGACGAGGGCGTGGGCTTCGAGTGGGGAGAGAGCATCTGCTCGCTCCAACAATTTTTGGAGGTGTTGCATCACGGAACAGTTCTCGATCTGTACCACGTCGATGCGGCGTTCGGCCAACTGGAGAACCTGGAGTCCTTCTGTCGCGAGTACGGGCTGATCTACGTGAGCGACTGCCAGGGTGATCTCGAGCACCATGCGGAGGTCCGCTGGTGGGCTCCGGGAATGCTCGAACCCGGTGAAACGCTGGGCACACAGGATGGTCGGCCCGCCATTTTGATCGAGGACCTCCGCTCCACGTTGCAGGGCGCCAACTCTGACAGGGACAAGATTGCGGCAGTCGAAGCACTCCTCGACCGGTTGAGCCCGCCGTCGAGCACTATGAACGCGAGGAGAACACGTCTCGGCCGCGGAAGCATGGACAATCATAGCCGCAACCATCCTCTACGTGGCTGAAAGGGAGAAACTGAAGCAATCGGACTACCAGCCCTCACTTTCCCTAGCCCAACTCGGAGTTGACCGAAACCTGGATCATCTCGCCGAAGAAGTAGCGGATCGGCCGCATCTTATTGAATCCACGATGGTGCTTGCCGAGCCCCATGCACTTCCTCCCCGAGTGGGTCTGGTGCTCGGCTGGCTTGCTGCACGTGCGCTGAATCGCTGGCAAGCTCGACCGTCTGAAAAAGGCGAGGGAATCGATCCACTCCTCAATCGAGAAGTGCGCAACTATCAAGTCATGGGCGAGGTGGACTGGCCCACGTTCTTGGTCTTAGCACTGTATCTGGAGAAGTGGCGAAACAGCGCCTCTGCCGAGGCGTTGCTTCTCGAGTGGGTGGAACTGGTCGCAGCGGCCAACCGAGGACGAGACGCGGAGGGCCTGCCGTCCCCCTATTGGCTTCACGAGGACGTAATCGCGCTCCGGACGGGGCAAGTACCCGAGTATCGGCAGGAATACTTTGGTGGGCAGAGCTACACCGTTCATCCAGCCCTCGACATGCTTGTGCGGCGCATGTGCCGGCGAGACATCACACCCATCTGGCCAAAGGTATCTCGAATCGCCTTTCTGGATTATCGTCTCGACAGCCCTGCGGATTGGTTTCTATGGAAAGTCCGGACGGGAGATTTGCGTATCTATCACCCGCCGCTGCCGACGAGTTGGAGCGCATGGCGGAAGGAAGTTGCGGAGATCCCGCGTGG
>DATING010000135.1:0-2226 GCA_035474555.1 Longimicrobium sp.
GTTGAAAAGAGAGTTCGCAGAGCAAACCACGTTGGTTCTCTGCGAACTCTCTTTTGATCTTGCGACCTCTACGTTGAAATGCCTTGCCCGAAGTGCACACGGAATCCCGGGAACAGTAGAGGGCCGTTCAGCACACCCTGCCCGGCGCAACCGTCCGCATCTCTCCGCGGATTCTCCGGACGGGCGTCACCCCGCGCGCGCGCCGCGATCCTCGGCGAGGAAACCGGCCAGCACCGCCACGTGGGGCGCCTTGAGCGCGGTGACGTGGTTCCCCGCCCCAACCGAGAACACCAGCCCGGGCGCCCACTCCCTCCATCCCCGCTCGACCTCGGCGAAGTGCGCGCGGTTGGCCGCCTCGTCCTTCGCGGGATCGTCCACGAGCACCAGGCGGAGCCGGCCGGGATAGACGCCCGAGGGGCGGTAGGAGGTGCGCAGGCACCGCGCGAACGTCCGAAACGGACCGGCCAGCACCTCGGGCGCCCCGCGCGCGCCCAGGAGGCCCAGCCCGACCATCTTTCCGTGAAGGAGCTTCAGCCACCCGGCTTCGTTCCGCGAATGGACCTCCGCGGGGCCGATCCCGATGGACCGCTCCGTGACCAGCTCCAGCACCTTCACGAGCTCCAGGAAGGCCTCCCCTCCGCTGTACTCGCTGCGGACCCCAGCCTCGGAACCGTCCGGCACCTCGCTGTCCAGGATGGTGAGCGACGCGACGGAACGTCCGGCTTCGTGGAGCCGCAGCGCCATCTCGAGCGCCACCCACCCGCCGAAGGAGTGGCCCAGCAGGTGGACGGGCCCCGCGGGACAGGCTTCGCGGAGCGCGCGGAGGTAGTGCTCCGCGGCCGCCTGGACGGTGGCGTGGGGCGGCGCCTCCCCGTCCATCCCGCGCGGCTGGAGCCCGTGGATGGGCACGGAGGGGCCGAGCGCCGACATCAGGTCGATGAAGGTGGTGACGCCGCTCCCCGCGCCGGGGACGCAGAAGAGGGGCGCGGCGCCGGCCGCCCCGCCCTGGAGGGTCATGACGGGCGAACGGTCCGCGGCGGAGAACGGCGCCGCCTCCTTCCGCGCCTGGTTGACCGCGCGCGACAGCGCCTCGCCAAAGGTGGCCGCGTTCGGCGCCCGCATCATGGACAGGTGCGTGCCCGGCACGGGCGTCACCCGGAGCCAGCCCTGGGGGTGGAAGGCGCCCCAGCCGCGCGTCGGGTCGGCGGTGCGGCTGTCTTCGGCGGGGAACTGGTGGAGCAGGACCGGGAGCGGCTGCGGCGAATATTCGCCCAGGGCGCGCTGGTGATTGCGCAGGCGGTCGCGCACCGCCCGGGCCTGCGCCACGGTGACGTGGCGCGGAAGGAGCCCCTCCTCGCGGCACGTCCGGACGAACGTCTCCAGGTCATCGTCCCCGGCCGCCGCGATCTGCTCGTCGGACTCCGCGCCCGCGCCGTCCGCCAGGGTGTCGGCGGTGCGGAGCGCGTGGAGGATGAGCGCGTGATCGAGCCCCGGGTCCCGCGATTGGGCGGGGGGGCTTCCGGGCACGGTGAAGCCGGCGGGGTAGTAGCTGTCGAACATCCCCACGAACTCGACCGTCTCGTCCCGGCCCATGAGCTGCGCGGCCACCTCGTACGAGAGCACGCCCCCGAACGACCACCCCGCCAGCCGGTACGGCCCCGAGGGCTGCACCTCGCGGATCATCCCCACCAGGCGCGCCGCCATCGCCTCGACGGTGCGCAGCGGCGGCTCCGACGGCGACGGCGCCGGGAGCGCGTACACCGGGATCCCGGCGTCGACGTGGGGGTGCAGCACCTGCGCGTACAGCGTGGACCCCATCCCGTCGTACGCCAGGAAGAGCGGGGGCTGCGAACCAGACGGACGGATGGCGATCGCCCGGTCGCCCCGGTGCCCTTCGTCCGCCCCGGCCAGGCGCGCGGCGAACGACTCCACGGTGGGGTGCGAGAAGACGTGCGCCAGCAGCACCTCGGCCTCCAGCACCTGCCGCATCCGGGAGACCGCCCGCACCACCAGGAGCGAGTGGCCGCCGAGCTCGAAGAAGTTGTCGCGGCGCCCCACCCGCTCCACGCCGAGCACCTCGGCCCAGATCTCCGCCAGCACTTCCTCCGTCTCGCCCACGGGCGCCTCGAAGCCGCGCAGGGCGAGCGCATCGCCCTCCGGCGCGGGGAGCGCCCTGCGGTCCACCTTGCCGCCGGCGGTGGCCGGGAACGCATCCAGCCGCACGAA
>DATING010000136.1:0-1932 GCA_035474555.1 Longimicrobium sp.
GGGCCGGGGGGAGGGGGCTCTCCGCCCGCGCCGGGAGTCTGCCCATCGAGCACGAACCTCGTTCCTCGTTCCCCTCGCCCTCCCCCGCCCCGTTCACTCCACACACGTTACTCCTCTGGACGAGCCATGCGTTTCGGATTATCTTCGGCCGCTCGCGTGAGACGGTCGCGCGACCGCTGATCCCCTGCCACGGAGGAGGCCCACCATGCCCACGATGACCGCGTACGCACCCGGCACCTTCTCCTGGACGGACCTGGCCGCGCACGACACCCGCGCCGCCGAGCGGTTCTACACGGCACTCTTCGGATGGACGGCGGAGCACACGCGCTTCGGGCCGGACGAGGACGACGTGTACGTGATGCTGCAAAAGGATGGGCGCGACGTCGCGGCCCTCTACCGGATGGATCCCACCCAGCAGTCGCAGGGCGTTCCCTCGTCGTGGCTCAACTACGTGACGGTGGCGAGCGCGGCGGACGCGGCTACCCGGGCGCGGGAGCTGGGCGGCGTGGTGCTGGCGGACGCGTTCGAGGTGATGGACTTCGGGCGGATGGCGCTGCTGGCCGACCCGGCGGGCGCCGTGATCGCCGCGTGGGAGCCGGGCAACCACATCGGCGCGGGGGTCAGGGGCGAGCCCGGCGCGATGTGCTGGAACGAGTTGGGGACGCGCGACCCGGAGCGCGCGGCCGCGTTCTACGCCGGCCTGTTCGGATGGACGCCTGCGCCGTTCGAAGGGAGCGACGCGCCGTACACGCGCTTCATGAACGGCGAGGAGCAGGCGGGCGGGATGTTCACCCTCACCCCGCAGATGGGCGACATGCCCGCCGCGTGGATGCCCTACTTTGCCGTGGAGGACGTGGACGAGACGGCGCGGCGGGTGGAGGAGCTGGGCGGCACCGTGCTGCACCCCCCGCACGACCTCCCCGTGGGGCGCTGGTCGCTGCTGCGGGACCCGCAGGGAGCGATGTTCAACGTGATCCGCTCCGCCGGCCGAAACTCGCCGGACGTTTCCCCGTAAGACTCGCGGGCGCAGCGACATCGGCTTTTGCTGCGCCTGGATTTCGTAGCAGATGGGTGCAGCAGGAAACGTCCATCTGGCGCGGGGGAGCGCGCGTTTTTATACTGATGCGGGCCGCGCAGTTTCTCCCCCTGGCCCCCTCAACCGCAGGATGAATCCCCCATGAACGTACCGAACCTTCGCACCCTCGGCGCCGCGTCCGCGCTGGCGCTCATGATGTCCGTTACCGCAGCCGACGTCGCATCCGCCCAGATCGGCGGCCGCCTTCGCGGCGCCGTGAACCGCGTGACCGGCGGCCGCCTGAGCGTGGACCAGCTGGTGGGCGGCAACCACCCCATTACCACCAGCCTGGAGCACGCGCGCTGGGCCGTGGACTCGCTGGACAACTTCACGCCGCGCGAGGCCAAGCGCAGCATGCTGCAGCTGCAGCGCACGCCCAACGGCGGCTTCGTGATGCAGCCCGGCTACTGGGAGATGCACACGCAGAGCTACTGCCTCAAGGCCGGCACGCACGGCCCCGGCGGCGGCGACGGCTACCTCTACGCGCCCACCCTGGGCCCGGCCGAGGACGCCGTGACCACCATCCTGCGCAACTCGGTGAACCATCCCGAGATCGCGCAGAACGAGATCCAGACGCTGCTGTGGGCCATCATCGCCCGCGCCAAGTTCGAGGACCTGAGCACGCAGCACAAGGCGATCGCCTCGCGGCTGCTCACGCCCCAGCAGCTCACCTCGCTCAACCGCAGCGCCCTGGACCTGATCCCGGGCGACGAGATGGGCGCGCTGATGAACCGCGTCCCCGGCCCCCTGCGCCAGATCGTGCAGGCCGAGGCGGACCTGCGCCGCATGCTGGCCGATCCCGCGGCGAGCTTCGCCGACATGGAGCGCGTGGCGGTGCTCACGGGCGCCGTGGGCAT
>DATING010000137.1:0-6046 GCA_035474555.1 Longimicrobium sp.
CGCATCGGATCCGCCGCCCCTCTTTTGCATCCCGCATCCAGCCCACCGGTTTTGAACGTTCCGCCGTTGCTCAGTCGCGGAGCGGAGGCAGCGGCTCGCCTTCGGGGACGAACGTGAGCGCCACGCCGTTGTTGCAGAAGCGCTTCCCCGTGGGCGCGGGGCCGTCGTTGAAGACGTGGCCCTGGTGGCCGCCGCAGCGCGCGCAGTGGTACTCCGTGCGCGGCCAGATGGCGCTGAAGTCGCGCTTGGTCTCCATGTGGCCCGGGATGGGCTCCCAGAAGCTGGGCCACCCCGTGCCACTCTCGTACTTGGTGCTGCTCTTGAAGAGCGGCAGGTTGCACGCCGCGCAAACGAAGGTGCCCGGCCGCTTTTCCTGGTTCAGCGCACTGGTGCCCGCCCGCTCCGTCCCCTCGTGAAAGAGCACGTCGTACGCCTCGGGCGAAACCAGCTTCTTCCACTCGTCCTTCGGCTTCTTCAGCGTGTCGAAATCCCGCGTCGTCGTATCGGCCATCACGTCACCTCACCGCATCAGGTCCCCGGGTCACCCTCCGTTCGCCGTTCAGTAACCCGGAGGGATGCGGCGGTGCCAGTCCGTGCGGCGCTGCACCTCGCGGGCGATGGCGATCAGGCGCCCCTCTGACCACGCGCGCCCCGTAAAGGCGAGGCTCGTGGGCAGGTTCTCGCGCCCGAACCCGTTGGGCAGCGCGATCCCCGGCAGCCCCACCAGGTTGGACGCGCCGCTGATCCCCTCGCCGTCGCCCGTGAGGTCGGTGTACGCCTCGTCGAACGGCTTGCCGACGGGATACGAGACGGTGGACCAGGTGGGATGCACCAGCGCGTCGAATCCGCCATCCACGAACAGGCGGTCCAGCGCCTCGCCGGCGGGGCGGCGGATGCGCATGGCGCGCAGGTAATCCTTGGCCAGCACCACCTGCCCCGCGTATCCGCCGATGCGGTCTTCCGGCGCGCTCAGCTCGCGCACGCGGCCGCTGCTCACCAGCTCCTCGAAGATGCTCGCGGCCTCCGCGTCGATGATCATGGATGCCGCCGCGCCGTACGGGTACTCCGGCAGCTCCACGTCGCGCACGAGGTCGGCGAACTGCGACAGCACGTCGAGCGATGCCTCGAAGTTGCGGCGCACCTCCGCCTGCGAGCCCTCCGCGTTCCCCTTGAGCACGCCCAGGCGCGGACGGCGCGGCAGCACGGCATCCCCCGCGTGGCGGTAGGGGCGTGCCTGGGCGGATTCGTCGCGGGGGTCGGGGCCGGCGATAGCTTCCAGCACCAGGCCGCAGTCCTCCGCCGTGCGGCACATCGGCCCGATCTTGTCCATCGTCCACGACAGGGCCATGGCGCCCCACCGCGGCACGCGCCCGTACGTGGGCCGCAGCCCGGTGACGCCCGAGAGCGCGGCCGGGGCGAAGATGCTCCCCCACGTCTCGCTGCCGATGGCGAACGGCACCAGCGCCGCCGCCACCGCCGCGCCCGGCCCGCTGCTGGACCCGCCGCTCCAGTAGTCGCGGTTCCACGGCGTGCGCCCCGGCCCCGTGAACGACGCGTCCGCCTGCTCGTAGCCAAAGCCGCCGGCCAATTCCACGGACGCGAGCTTCGCCACGAGCACCGCGCCCGCCGCCGTGAGCCGTTCCACGACGGCCGCATCGGGCAGGCGCTGCTCGCGGTACGGCTGCGCACCCCACGTGGTGGGATAGCCCTCCGCGCCGATCAGGTCCTTGGCGCCGTACGGGACTCCGTGCAGCGGTCCGCGGTGGCGCCCGGCCGCGATCTCGTCGCGCGCCCGCCGCGCCTCGGCCAGCGCCCGCTCGCGCGTGACGGTGACGAGCGCGCCCAGCGCCGGCCCGAAGCGCTCCAGGCGGTCCATGTACGCCTCCGCCAGCGCCACGGGGTCCAGCTGCCTCGTGCGCACCCGCTCCGACAGCTCGGCCAGCGACAGGTGGAGGACCGAATCCGGGATGCTCACGAGAGGCCTCCCGGCACGCGGTACACGAACGACGGCTCCGTGGCGATGGGCAGGTCGAAGCGCCGCAGCCGCTCCGCCGTTTGCAGGATGCCGCTGATGCTGCGCTGCACCTTGGCCATCTCCGCCTCGTTCATGCGGTCGCCGTACTGCACGCGCACGGCTTCCGCCAGCGCGCGGGCCAGCGGCGTGGGCTCCTGCGGCTGCGGCGTGGCCGCGGCCGAGTCCGGCTGCGCGGCGGGCGATGCGCCGGATGATGCGGACGGAGCTGATCCGCTTGGGGCCGGCGCGGATTCAGGCTGCGAACCGGCGCAGGCCGCCAGCGGCGCGAGCATCGGCACCGCGACGGCGGCCACGGCGGCCTTCGCGAACTCGCGGCGCGAGACTTCGGTGGATTCGTGGGACATAGTTGGATTTTCGCGTTCAGATCCGTGAATCGTCTGTTCCCCACGATACGCACCCCCCGCGGCCCGCGACAGGCCACCCCCGTCGCACCCACGAAAAAGCCCCGCATCCTGTGCGGGGCTCCTCAGCGATCGGGGAAGGCAAGCGATCGGAGACGATGGCGGCCATGCAGTCCGCGCAGGCGGACTTCGCGATCTTCCAGCGGCGAATTCATTCGCTCCGGCGGGGAGGCGGCGAACGGAGCAGCATCTAGCTCACCACGCGAAAGTCTTCCAGCGGCGCATCGAAATCGTCCGGCACGGTAAACAGGCCCCGCGCGCTCCCCGGCACACGATCTCCGGCGTTCGCTCCCTCCGCGGAAACGAGCCGCGCCCACGGGGCGCCGTCGCGCGTGATCACGACCTCCGCGCCATCGCGGACTCGCTGAACCAGCTTGCCAAATTGCGCTTCGGCTTCGTCGAGCTCGATTGCAAGCGTTACCATGTACACCTCCGCGGAAGTTGAGCGGTCCCTCGGAATTTAGTGGAATCCGCGGACCGCGTGCAGTCCGCCGGTCAGATCCCGTACTCCTTGAGCTTTTGCCAGAGCGTCGTGCGGCCCATGCCCAGGGCGGCGGCGGCGCGGGTGCGGTTGCCGTCGGCCTCCTCCAGCGCGTGGACGATGGCTTCTCGCTCGGCATCCGCGTCGGGGGCCACGTAGCGCTTGGCCGCCTCCGGCACGCGGGCATCCGCCGCGGCCCGGCGCGCATCCCCGTTCCCGTTGGACGACGCGAATCCCGCCATGGCGTCCTCGCGCAGCTCCTCCGGGAGGTGGTGGGCCAGGATGCGGCCGCCCTCGCAGACGATGCACGCGTACTCGATGGCCGTCATCAGCTCGCGGACGTTGCCGGGCCAGTCGTACGCCTGCATGACCGCGATGGCCTCTTCGCTGATGCCCCCGATGCGCCGGTGTGGCTCCACCCGTTCGTTCCACCGCGCCAGGGCCGCGCCCGCCAACGCCGGCACGTCCTCCGCCCGGTCCTTGAGCTCCGGGACGCGGATCTGAAAGACCTTCAGGCGAAAGTACAGGTCCTTGCGGAAGGTGCCTTCCTCCACCATCCCCTCCAGGTCGCGGTGCGTGGCGGCCACCACGCGCACGTCCACGGGGAGCGTGCGCGACGTGCCCACGCGGACGATCTCGCGCTCCTGCAGGACGCGCAGGAGCTTGGCCTGCATGGCGGGCGACACGTCGCCGATCTCGTCCAGGAACACCGTGCCCCCGTTGGCCTCCTCGAACAGCCCCTTTCGCTCGTTCACGGCGCCCGTGAACGCCCCGCGCGCGTGGCCGAAGAGCTCCGACTCCAGCAATCCCTCCGCGAGCGCCGAGCAGTTGACGGCCAAGTACGGGCGCGGCCGCCGCGGGCTTTCCTCGTGCAGGGCGCGGGCGATGAGCTCCTTGCCCGTGCCCGTGGCGCCGCGCAGCAGGACGGTGCTTTCCGTGGGCGCCACCCGGGCGATGGCGCGCTTGACCTCGCGCATCTTGCTCCCCGTGCCCACGATGCGCGATGCACCGGCGCCCAGGACGGGCTCGCGGCGGGCCAGAATCGCCTTGATCTTGGAGCGCAGCAGGGCGTTGTCGCAGGGCTTGGTCAGGTAGTCGTCCGCGCCCAGCTTGAGCGCCGCCACGGCGGAATCCACCGTGGCGAAGCCCGTGAGCATGAGCACGGGCACGTCGTTGCCCCCCTGCCGAAGCTCTTCCAGCACGGACAGTCCCGTGCGCCCTTCCATGCGCAGGTCCAGCAGCACCATGTCGAACTGGTCGTCGCGCAGCTTTTCCAGCCCCTCGTTTCCGCTGGCGGCGGCGTCCACCTCGTAGCCCTCGTCGGCCAGCAGGGCGCCGGTGCCCACGCGAAACGCGCGGTCGTCGTCGATGATCAGGATGCGCGCGGTATCCGGCATGGAATCGTCTTCGTCTCGTGATTCAGGAACTGCAAACGTCAGGATTACTGCGACTTGGGAGCGGCTCGAGGAAGAAAGCTCCTCGTCGCGGCGCGGGCCCTGGACCACGGGCGAGCGCCCCCCTCCCCGGCCCTCCCCCGCAAATTGCGCGGGGGAGGGAGAACGACAACGGATGCGGGACGCCGGCTCCGCGCGGGCCCCTCCCCCCCGGCCCCCTCTCCCGTACACCACCTGTCAGCACCCTCGGGTGCCGGCCCTGTACGGGAGAGGGGGAGAATACGTGCGGATCTCGTTCGCGGCACCGGCATCCGCCCAGGCGGATGAAACCGCGGCTACAACGGCACGAAGTCCGCCTGCGCGGACTGCACGGCTGCGATCGCGTGGGGTGGGGGAGCCGGTTCAGCGGCCAAGCCGTCGAAGACGGCCGGCGAGGCTCCGTGTACCCCACGGCACCAGCCCGTGCCGGACCTGTCGGCGAAGGCCGACATCACGGTTTCATTGCCGCGAATTCATTCGCCGGGGCTGGAGGCCCGCTCCCCCGCTCCGATCCTCATCCCACAGCGCCACTTTCGCACTTCCGCACTTCCGCACTTCCGCACTTCCGCACTTCCGCACTTCCGCACTTCCGCACTTCCGCACTTTCGCACTTCCGCACTTCCGTCAGTCCGCCGCCACCGCCGGCTCCGGCACCTCGTCGCGGGCGGGGGTGGAATCGGACAGCGACTCGTCCAGCGTCTCGCGGGGCAGGCGCACGACGAAGCGGCTCCCGTCGCCGGGCGTGCTCTCCACGTCGATGCGGCCTCGGTGCCCGCGGATGATCCCCTCCGACACGAACAACCCCAGCCCGATCCCCGTGACCCCCGGCTTGGTCGTGTAGAACGCCTCGAAGATGTGCGGCAGGTCGCGCTCGCTGATCCCCGCCCCCGTATCCTCCACCACCACCTCCACCGCGTCGCCATCCGCGCGCGTGGTCACGCTCAGCCGGCCGCCCCCCGCCATGGCGTCGCCCGCGTTGGCCACGAGGTTCGCCAGCACCTGCTGGATGGCCTCGGGGTGGGCGACCACGGGCGGCAGGTCGGGCTGCAGCCGGGCCGCGACCTGCACCCCGCGCCCCTCCAGCTCCGGACGGGCCAGGGTGAGCACGCGGGTCACCAGCGCGTTCAGGTTCAGCAGGCTGCTGGCGTCGCTCTGGGGACGGCTCTGCTCCAGCAGCCGCCGCGTGAGCGAGGCCAGCCGCGCCAGCTCCTCCTGCGCCAGCGTAAGGAACTCGCGGTTGGGGTCCGCCGGGTCGCCGCGCCGCTCCAGCGCCTCCAGGCAGTTCTGGATGTTGTAGATGGGGTTGTTGATCTCGTGGCTCAGCTGCGCCACCAGCCGCCCCATGGCCGCCAGCTTCTCCCGGTGGATCATCTCCGCCTGGGCAGACCGCAGCCGCGACTCGCGGTCGGCGATGGCCCGCCGCATCTCGCCGAACGCGCGCGCCAGCTGGCCGATCTCGTCCGCCCCCGCGCGGGGGAGGGGCGCCGCGAAGTCGCCGCGGGCCATGCGGGCCGACGCCTCGGCCAGGGCCTGCGTGGGGCGCGCGACGATGCGGGAGATGACGGCCGCCAGCACCAGGGCGAACACCAGCGCCGCGAAGCCGATGCCAAACAGGGAGCGCTTGATGGCCGTGGCCACCTCCAGCTCCTGCGTGATGGGGCGCAGCAGGATGGCCGTGAGGGGCACCCCGCCCGCC
>DATING010000138.1:0-2901 GCA_035474555.1 Longimicrobium sp.
ATCATCGAGGTGGCCGACCGCATCCTGCCGCTGGAGGACCGCGACTGCTCGGCGGTGGTGGAGAAGAGCTACCGCAAGCGGGGGATGAACATCCTCACGGGCGTGAGCCTGGAAAAGGCGGAGGTCGGCAAGAACGTCGTGGCGCTCACCATCAAGGACGCCAAGGGCGGCACCCAGACCATTGAGGCCGAGCGCGTGCTGAGCGCCATTGGCCGCGTGCCGCTGATCGAGGACCTCGGGCTGGAAAAGGCGGGGGTCAAGCTCACCGACCGCGGCTACGTGGCCGTGGACCGGCAGATGAAGACCAACGTGGAAGGCGTGTACGCCGTCGGCGACGTGGCCGGCCCGCCGCTGCTGGCGCACAAGGGCTCGCACGAGGGCGTGGCGTGCATCGAGGCCATCCACGGCGACCCGCACGCGGGGATCGACTACGCCAACATCCCCAACTGCACTTACTGCCACCCCGAGGTCGCGTCCGTGGGGCTGACGGAGGAGCAGGCGCGGGAGAAGGGGATGGACATCGAGGTGGGCACCTTCCCCTGGAGCGCCAACGGCCGCGCGCTCACGGCGGGCGACACGGAGGGCTTCGTGAAGGTGATCCGCGACAAGAAGTACAGCGAGGTGGTGGGCGCGCACATCGTGGGTCCGCACGCCACGGAGCTGATCGCTGAGTTCGTGGTGGGCCGCCACCTGGAGACCACGGTGGAGGAGATGGACCGGGCCATGCACCCGCACCCCACCCTTTCCGAGGCCGTCGCCGAGGCCGCGCTGGCCAGCCTGGGCCACGCGCTGCACATCTAGCGCGCGCACGACGCACCGCCGCATGACGCCGAGGCCGGCTCCGGACACGCTCCGGGGCCGGCCTCGTTCGTGGAGCCGCCCGCGGCAGCTGGACCTAGGACATGAATCGAATCCTCATCGTTTTCCGGTCCGGATCGCGAACGCGCCTTCGTTAATTGTGTGCAGGACCGACGGGCCTCCATCGCCGCGGGTTGCCATCCACACGACCACGAGGGGTACAGATGACGTTCATCACCGCTGTTCCCGATCCCGCGGACCCGTTCGCGTCCGTCCTCCCGCCGGAGTCCGAGACGCCCAGCGCAATGGGGGAAGTGCGCGATCCCCCTCCCAAGGAGCCGCCGGGCTGACCGTACGGGCCAACCGCGCGGACCCGGGCAGGGAAGCCGGTCCCGCGTTCGAGGCGGATCAACCGGGCGCGCACGCGTGTCCGATGGATAAAAGGCCGGCTCCGGACACGCTCCGAGGCCGGCCTCTCGCTTGCCCACCACCGCCGCAGTGGGGCAGCCTTGTCCTTTCGCGCGGGGCGTGGATGCCCCGGCGCCGTAGCCCGAGACTCCGTCCTGATATTCACCGTTGTATACAAGTCGTTGCAGCAAGTAGATTTGCGGAAATCAAGACCTCGCCGCTCTCGGCGGATCGCGCATTGCACCCCGGCCAACCGTTCCGCGTGGGTCCTCCACCTCCTGCCGCAACGGTCTTCTATGCGAAAGCTCCTCCTCGCCGCGCTCGCCGTCGCCGTGACGCATCCGGCCGCGGCGCAGAACCTCAACCGCGTCAACGTGAGCGCGCCGCAGATCAACTGCGTGTTCAACACCACGTGCCGCGTGACGGTGACGGACCTCGCCACGCCGTACCTGGGCAACGGCTTCCTGCAGTCGCGCACCTACCAGGCGGCGCCGGGCTCGCCAGCCGCGGGCAAGTGGGTCTACGAGTACCGCATCGACCTGCGCAACGTGGCCGGCATCACGGCGCTGCCGCTGGTCGCGTCGCTCTCCATGCCCGTGGCGGCGCCCATCGTGGCCATGGACTACAACGGCGACGGCAACGCGGGCGACCAGGTGTTCATCGTCACGGGCGGGGGGCTTGGCTCGGTGGGTCCGGCGACGGCGTGGCTGCACGGCGACACGCTGCACTTCAGCTTCAACCCGGCGGTCGCGGGTGGCAGCGCGCCCGGTGCGGGGCAGAGCAGCTACTTCTTTGGATTCGTGACGGATAGCCCGCCGGCCGACGTGGCGGCGCGCATCGAGGCGAACGTGGCCCCGGGCGTGTTCCTGGCCGCCCGCGCCCCCGCGTGGATGGCGTCCGGGGCCGCCGTCCCCATCCGCTCACGCGTCCCCGTGCGGCCCACCCAGGTGCGCCCGCCGCGTCCCCCGCGGCCGTGAGCGGACTGCTCCATCGATGAAGCATCCAGGCCGGCTCCGGACACGCTCCGGGGCCGGCCCCGGTACATCGGCATCCATCCGCGTGCGAGGCGGGAGGATCATGACGCGGAACGTGCGCCCCCTCGCTCCCGGGGCGGGTTCGCGTATATTCATGCCGTCTCCAGCTGTCCGGCGGTCGCGGACGGAGCCACACGGGCGCCGTCCGCATCGCATTTCCAGCCGGGGGAAAGCGGCCACCGCGCCGCATCGTCGACGGGTTTCCCAACAACGAGGGACGGCGGATGAAGGTGGGCTGCGGGATCGCGGGTGCATTGCTGGCGCTGGGCCTGGGCGCATGCGGCGGGAGCGGCGGCGGCGAGATCCACGTGGGGCTGGCGGGGTCCATCGGCACGACGGGCGGCCGGTCCATGCGGCAGGCGGCGGAGATGGCCGTGGCCGAGATCAACGCGCGCGGCGGCATCGACGGCAGAAAGGTGGCGCTCGTGGTCAAGGACGACCGGGGCGACTCGCAGCACGCCATCGAGGTCGCCCACGAGCTGCGCGACGACCCGCGCGTGGTGGCCGTGGTGGGGCACATCAACTCGTCGGCCACGCTGGCGGCGGCCGCCGTGTACAACGACGCGCGCGGCGGGGTGGTGGCGCTCTCGCCCACGGCCAGCAGCCCGGAGGTGACGCACGCGGGCCCATGGACCTTCCGCGTGTCGCCCAGCGACCTGGC
>DATING010000139.1:0-2710 GCA_035474555.1 Longimicrobium sp.
GACGGACATGGAGTTCCCGGGCGTCGGTGTCTACAGCTCGTACGTCGTAGACGTGGCCGATAACAGCCGGCGCATGGAAATCCGCTTCGAGCGGCCGGTCGTGTGGCAGTGCCTCAACGAGTCGTGGACGGCGTACGACGAGTACGAACAATGGGACGACGGCGGCAAGCTGCCGGTGCTCGCGCGGTCCAAATACCTCGACTACGTCAACGCATCGCACGGCTGGTATGCCGATACGGTGGGTCCCGCGCAGCACTACCGCGTCTGGACGGAGAATGAGGTGATTGAAGTCATCGCGTTCGATCCGCCAATGCTCTCGATCGTCGCGGTCTGAGCGAGTGCTCAACACAAATCTCCATGCGATGAGGGATACGCCTGCGTCGCAGTATCCTATCCGGGCTATAAATTGCAGGTTGGTTTGAACCGCGCGTCGTAGGTATCGACGTGCGATTACGAATCACCTGATCCCGGAGAAGATCCCATGCGCAAGATGAAGCTCGACATCGACCAGCTGGCCGTGGACTCGTTCTCGATCAAGGACGGGGATACGGACGGACGCGGGACGGTTCATGGAAATCAGATCACGCGCTTTTGTTCGGCTATCAACAGCTGCCTGCCTGATACCTGCTCGTTCTCCTGCGACGGGAGCTGCGTCAACGGCCAGCAGGTCTGCTGAGCCCTGTAGCGAGCGCAAACACGACCGGCCGGGCCTCGCGCCCCGCCGGTCGTCTTGCGGCAGGCCGAGTGCTACCGCTCCAACGCCGGTGCACCGGCCCGCACCCGGCACGGGCCAGTCCGCGCAGGCGGACTTCGCGATTTTCCAGCGGCGAATTCATTCGCTCCTGGCCCGGCTGGTCTCCCAGCCCGGCATCCGCCCATGCACGAACCGGCAGTCCGCGCAGGCGGACTTCGTGTAGTCGTTGCGGCGAATTCATTCGCTCTGGACCGAAGGTGGCGAAATGACACCAGAACCTGATCCCACACTGGATCGCATCCGCCAGGTCCGCCACGAGATCTCGGCGGAGTTCGATCACGATCCGGAGAAGCTAGTCGAGTACTATATGCGCTTGCAGGAGGAGCGTCGGAATCGTCCCACGAAAGCCCCGCCTCCATCAGCCGATTGACCCCGCCCCCGTGCCGCACTATCCTCCCTTCGCGGCACGATCTGCATCCGTAGCACCCCTCCTCCAGGCGCCCGCCCGGGCGCGACCATCCTCCCGATGACCGAGCTGTCCGACCGCCTCGCCACGCTGTCGCCGGCGAAACGCGCGCTGCTGGAAAAGCTCCGCGCCGCGCCCCCCATCCCGCGCATCGCCGACGGCCCCGCGCCGCTCTCCGCCGAGCAGCACCGCCTGTGGTACGTGCTGCCGCTGGCGCCCGGCTACCCGGTCTACACCATCCCCATCGGCTACCGCCTGCGCGGGCCGCTGGACGTGGATGCGCTCGCCGCGGCCCTGCGCGACCTCGTCGCCCGGCACGAGATGCTGCGCACGGCGTTCACCGAGCACGACGGCGAGCCCGCGCAGGCGGTGCACGACGGCGCCGCGTGGGAGCCGCGCATCGTCGAGGTCGCGGCGGACGAGTGGGCCGCGTCGGAGGCGCGCTACCAGGCGGACGAGTTCGCGCAGTCCACGTACGACCTCGCCGCGGGCGAGACCTTCCGCGCGCTGCTGCTGCGGCTTTCGGAGGATGAGCATCACCTTCTGCTCGGCTTCCATCACCTCGCCGCGGACGGGTGGACGGCAGGCGTGCTGATGCGCGAGCTCGGCGCGCTGTACGAGGCGCGGGTGTCGGGGCAGGATGCGAATCTGCCGATGCCGCCCGTCCGCTTCCGCGACTGGGCGGCGTTCCAGCGACAGGCGCGCGAGGGGGCAGCGGCGGACGAGGCGTTCTGGCGCGCGGAGCTGGAGGGCGCGCCGCACGTGCTGGATCTGCCCGCGGATCATCCCCGCCCCGCCGTGCAGGGCTGGGACGGCGCCAAGCACCCCTGGGTCATCGACGCGGCGCTCACGGACGCGCTCACCGCCGCCGCCCGCGCGGAGGGGACAACGCTGTACGTGGTGCTCGCGGCAGCATACGCACTGCTGCTCTCGCGCTACGCGGGGGCGGATGATCTGCTCGTCGGCACGCTGCTGGCCAACCGTCCGCGGCCGGAGCTGGCGAACGTGGCCGGCTTCTTCGCCAACACCATCCCGCTGCGGATGCGGATGGATGGCGATCCCACCGTCGCCGAGCTGATCCGCCGCGTCCACGAGACGGTGACGGCGGCGCAGAAGCATGGGACGCTGCCGTTCGACCGCATCGTGGAGCTGGCGGGCGTGCGGCGCGACTTCAGCCGGCCGCCGCTGGTGCAGGCCATCCTCACCTTCGCGGACGGCACATCGCCCCTCGTGCTGCCGGGCGTAGAGGTGGAGCGGATCGAGCTGGATTCGCGCACGGCCATCTTCGACCTGACGTTCCAGGTGGAGCGCCAGGGGGATGGCCTCGCCGCCGCGCTGCAATATCCCGAGCAGGTGTTCGATGAGGATACGGTGCAGCGGATGGCGCGGCACCTGGCGAACATCCTCCGCGCCATCTCGGTGGATCGCGATCGGCCGGTCTCGCAGGTCGCGCTGGCGGATGCGGACGAGGCCGCGACGGTCGCCGGGTGGAGCGACGGCGGCCCGGCGCTGCTGGAGGAGGGGACGATCACGGCGCTGTGGGAGGCGCA
>DATING010000140.1:0-4116 GCA_035474555.1 Longimicrobium sp.
GCTGTCCACCCTCGCAGGCGTGCTGGACGCGGCCGTGGCCGTCGTCCAGCGCGGCCACCATCACCCGGAGCGTCCGCAGGAACGCGCACTCGCCGGCATCCGTGGCGGCGGAGCGAAGGGCGCGGGGCAGCTCCGCCGGCCAGTCCGCGTCCGACACGTCGAAGTAGGGATAGAAGTGCTGAAAGACGTTCCACCCCAGCGCCACGGCCGCAAGGCGCCCCCCGCGATCGTCGCCGGACAGGACCGCTGCCTGCGGGGCGTCAACGGCGGGCGGCGCGGCGGTACGGGGCAGGGTGCCGGTCCCGTCCGCGTACAGGGCGAGCGGGATGGATGCGCGTACGCCGCCGCCCAGGTCCACGCGCAGGGGGCGGCGCGGGTCCGGCGCGGAATCCGGCAGGGCGTCCGCGGACGCGCGGATGCGCTGGCTGCGGTACAGCGAGCGGGGAGCCAGCCCCACGCCGTAGTGCCGCCACCAGACCACGCGCAGCGAATCGCCCGCGGGGCGCGCCCTCTCTGCCTCCGGGACGTTCCCCGCGCGGACGACGAGCGTCGGCGCGATGGGCCGGAAGAGCGAGTCCAGCACGGCGGCCAAGCGCCGGGCGTCCGGCGCGCCCTCCACCGCGCGCACCCCTGCGGCGGCGAAGGCGTTCCAGTCCGTGGCCGAGGCGCCGTCGCTGGGGTGGAACCAGCGGACGTACCCCAGCAGCCGCGAGAATGCCACCAGGTTCGCCAGCCCGCGCTCCGTCACGGGGCGCGCGGCTTCGGGCGGGGCCGTGGCCGGGTCTGCCTCCAGCGACGCCGCGTCCACCCACCCCTGTCCCGTGCCCACGAGCAGCGCGCCGAAGTACAGGGTCTCCGCGTCCGCCGCCACCTCGCCGGCGACCTCGTACTGCGTCCATCCCGTACGGCCGGTGATGGGCCGCGTCTCCATGTTGTCGAAAAAGCCGATGGCCCCGTTGGGCCGGTCCACCCGCAGCCAGATGCCCATCCAGGTGGGCCCCGGCGCCAGCTCCGTGCGCACCCACGCCCGGAAGCGCACGCGCCGGCCGCGGTAAGGCGCCGCATCCACCCGCTGCAGCAGGGTGCCGAACGTGTTGGGCGCCCCGCCCCCCTGCCCCGTCACCCGCGCGGCCCAGCGCCCCTCGCGCGCATCGGCCGAGTCGAGCGCGAAGACATACGCCGGCTCGCCGCGGAACCCCCATCCGGTGAGCGTGGGCGCGCCTTCTTCGAAGCCCGGGTTGGCCAGCGCGGACTGGGCGGATGCCGGGGCAAGCGGCGCCGCGAGCGCGAGCGCGGCGAGGAGCACGGAGCGGAAGGTCGTCATGGAGACGGGAAGATGGAGGGGCGGATGCGGCGGCGCGCGGACGTCACCTTCCGCGCCAAGGTAATCGAAATCCTACCCGTTCGCACGACGATCGTTTCGGATGCGCCGCGATGCGCGATCCGCCTCCACCGGCCTGGAAACGCGAAAGCCATCCCGCGCTTGGGGATGGCTCTCGTTTCCGCTTCACATCTCTCGCGTGCGCCCCGCCCTCAGATGGGCGAGGGCCGCGTCCCCGAGCCGGTCCAGCCGACCCGCAGCGACGTCCGCCGCGATCTGGCGATGCCATTCGTCGTCCTCGGGATCGCGTTTCGGCTCCGGCCCTGCCGGTGAAGCATCCTTCATCGTTCACCTCCTCGCCGTTCAGGACCGCGCCAGCGCCTCCACCTGCTCTTCCACGCGGCGGAACTTGCGCGCCAGGAAGACCATGTAGCCGAACAGCAGCACCCACGCGACCGCGAACGCGACGAACACGTGCGCGTACGCCCGCAGCGTGCGGGGCGGCGTGTAGCGCGGCAGGGCGGCGCCGGGGGACGACGGCGCAGCGGCAACGGGCGCGGGGGCGTCGGCGGAGACGGGCGCGCCGGCGGAGGCCGCGGCGCCCGCCTCGGTGGCGGTCTCGCCGGCGGGGGCCTGGGCGTGCACGGGCGCGGCGGCCAGGGCCAGCAGCGCGAGCAGAACGATCCGGATACGGCGCATCAGAAAAAGCGTGTCGGGAAG
Source organism: Longimicrobium sp. (assembly GCA_035474555.1). GTDB lineage: Bacteria > Gemmatimonadota > Gemmatimonadetes > Longimicrobiales > Longimicrobiaceae > Longimicrobium. The sequence continues at coordinate 2,042 of DATING010000140.1, forward strand.
CTCAGGCGGCGCGGCGCAGGGTGGCGCCCACGCGCATCGTGTCGATCCGCTCCTGAAGGCGCGCCACCAGGTAGCGGGCCATCAGCAGCGAGAAAAAGAGCAGGGTAAAGGCGAGCAGCGACACCAGCAGCGTCTGCACGATCTCCGGCGCGGCCTTGGGGCCCTCGGGGTTCATGATCACCGGCTTGGGGTGCTGGCTGCGGAACCACTGCACGCTCATGTGGATGAGCGGGATGTCCACCGCGCCCACCACGCCCAGGATGGCCCCGAACCGCTTGCCGCGCTCGGGGCTGTCGGTGGCGCCGCGCAGCATGAAGTAGCCCACGTAGATGAACCACAGCAGCAGCGTGAGCGTGAGCCGCGGCTCCCACACCCACCAGGCGCCCCACGCGATCTTGCCCCACAGCGGGCCCGTGATGAGGACGATGGTGGTAAAGACCACGCCCAGCTCCGCCGCGGCCACGGCGATGGCGTCCAGCCGCTCGTCCTTGAGCCACAGGTACCCCAGCGAGCACAGCGCCACGATGCCGAAGGCCAGGAACGCCACCCACGCGCTGGGCACGTGCACGTAGAAGATGCGCTGCACGATCCCCATCTCGCGCTCGGTGGGCGCGTAGAAGAAGATCATCCAGAAGCTCAGGACCAGCGTGGCCATGGCCGCGAACCCCAGCCCCACCGACCAGCGGCGGGCCCCCTGGAGCGACGCGTTCTCTACCTGCATGCTCGGACTGCTCATACGAAATCAGATCCGTCGTTGATCGTGCGATCGTGCATCATCCCGGCTGCGCCGGGTGGCCCTCACCTGCTCGCTCAGGCTCGCTCCCTCTCCCACAAACTGCGTGGGAGAGGGAATGAACTTCGAGCGGGCTGTCGTCTCCACGGCGGAGCACCTGCACCGGCAGGGTACATTCCCCGAACGTGCCCGAAATCCGCACCGCGACGGGAGCCGGCAGTCCGCGCAGGCGGACTTCGTGTCGTCGTTGCGGCGAATTCATTCACTCGGCTCGGACTTCGCCCCGCCTCTTCCTCTCCCTACTCCTCCACCGCCGACCCGAACGCGGCGGTGCAGACGAAGAGGAACACCAGGTCGAACGCGAGCAGCATCCGCAGGTTGCCGCCGATCTCCGCCAGCGGGCGGCCCACGAGCAGGCGCTGCGTGGCGCTGGCCGCAAAGATCACGATGGGGATCAGCAGCGGCAGCAGCAGGATGGGGAGCAGCGTCTCGCCCATCCGCGTGTGCGCCGCGATGGCACTGAACAGCGTCCCCAGCGCCATGAAGCCGACCGTCGCCAGGACCACCACCAGCACCAGCCCCCCCAGCGCCCCGCCCAGCCGCAGCCCGAAGAACAGCGCGTAGACGGGAAAGATCACCGCCTCCACCGCCAGCACCACCAGCAGGTTCGCCAGGAACTTGCCCAGGAACACGGCCCCGCGCGGGATGGGCGACACCAGCACCCCCGTGAGCGCGTCCGCCTCGCGCTCCATGGCGAAGCTGCGGCCCAGCCCCAGCGTCCCCGCGAACAGCACCGTGACCCACAGCATGGCCCCGGCGATGTCGCGCGAGCGCACGGTGGGGTCCAGCGCGAAGCTGAACACGACCGCCACGAGGACGGCGAAGGTGGCCATGGAGACGAAGCGCTCGCGGGAGCGCGCCTCCAGCAGCAGGTCCTTGCGGGCCACGGCCCACGCCTGCGCGACGTAGCCCATCGTCAGACCGCCGCCGCCACTCGCTCGGTGTAGACCTGCTCCCACCGCGCGGCGTCGATCTCCCCCCGCCGCTCGTCGCTCACCCAGCGGCCGCCCACCTGCACGGCCACGCGGTCCGCCTGCTCCAGCCCCTGCGACAGGTTGTGCGTCACCAGCACCACCGTCCGCCGGCCGTCCTTCAGCCGGTCCAGCACGGCGCGCAGCAGGGCCGACGCGTGCGGGTCCAGCCCCGTGTACGGCTCGTCCAGGAACACGACCTCGGGATCGTGCAGGAGCGTGCGGGCCAGGGCCAGCCGCTGCTGCATCCCCCGCGAAAACGTCCGCACCCGGTCGTCGCGCCGGTCCGTCAGCTCCACTTGGCGGAGGGC
>DATING010000141.1:0-5927 GCA_035474555.1 Longimicrobium sp.
CCCCAGCCCCGTGCGCAGGACGACGGTGTTCACGAAGAAGCCGATCATCCCCGCCACCTCGCTGCGGCCGCGGCCGGAGACGGGGGTGCCCACCACCACGTCGTCGCCCGCGCCGTACCTGGAAAGCAGCGCCTGGAAGCCGGCCAGCAGCACCATGAAGGGCGTGGCCTCCTCCTCCCGCCCCAGGGCCCACAGCCGATCGCGCAGCGCGGCGGGCAGGGACAGCGTCTCGTGCGCGCCGCGAAAGGTCTGCACGGCCGGGCGCGGATGGTCCGCCGGCAGCTCCAGCAGCGCGGGGGCGCCGGCCAGCCGCGCCTTCCACCACGCAAGCTGCCGCTCCAGGGCCTCGCCCCGCAGCCGCTCGCGCTGCCACGCCGCGTAGTCGGCGTACTGCAGCGCCGGCTCGGGGAGGGGCGACGCGCCGCCGCCGCGGTACGCCGCGTACAGCGCCGACAGCTCGCCAAAGAGCACGCCGATGCTCCACCCGTCCGCCACGGCGTGGTGCAGGTTCAGCAGGAGGACGTCCTCCTCGCCCAGCCGCAGCAGCCGGGGGCGGAAGAGCGGGCCCCCGGACAGGTCGTAGGGGCGCGCGGCCTCGTCCGCCACGCGGCGGGCCGCCTCCGCCTCGCGCTCCGCCTCCGCCAGCCCGGAAAGGTCGTCGAGGGGGAGGGTAAAGCCGTCGAAGCGGAGGACGACCTGCGCCGCGGCGCCGTCCCCCTCGCGCAGGACGGTGCGCAGCACCTCGTGGCGCCGGACGATCTCTCCCAGCGCGCGCTCCAGGGACGGGGCGTCCACCCGCGGCAGGCGGTACGCACCGGCGATGTTGTAGGCGGCGGACCCGGGATCCATCCGGTGCAGCAGCCAGAGCCGCTCCTGGCCGAACGAGAGCGGAGCGGGCCCATCCGCGGCGCGGGGGCGGATGCGGTCCACGCTTCCGCCGCCGGCCTGCTCTGCCAGGCGCAGCAGCAGGTCGAGCTTTTTGCGTCCGGAACCGGGCTCCGTGGCGGGAGCGCCGGTGCCTTCCGCCGCGGGGGGGGCGTACGTCTGTTCCATCAAGCGCCTCTGGATGTCGAAATCTCGTGATGTGCCGAAGCCGCGTGCGCGGCGTCAGCCGCCCGCCGCGGGCGACATCTCCTGCAGCTGCAGCATGAGCAGGGTCACGCGCTCCACCCCCGCCGCCCAGCGCGGGTCGGTGGTGAGCAGCGCGGCCAGCCCCGCGATGGTCGGGGCGTCGAACAGGGTGCGCAGGGGCAGCTCGATGCCGAAGATCTCCTGGACGCGCGAGACCACGCGGGTCACCAGCAGTGAGTGCCCGCCCAGCTCGAAGAAGCCGTCGTTCACCCCCACCTGCTCGCGCCCCAGCACCTCTGCCCAGATCTCCGCCAGCGCCTCTTCCACGGGCGTGCGCGGCGCCACGTAGCGGTCCTCCGCCGGCGCCAGGTCCGGCGCGGGGAGCGCCTTCACGTCCAGCTTGCCGTTGGGCGTCAGCGGCAGGAGATCGATCGATACGAACGCGGCCGGCACCATGTAGTCCGGCAGGCTGCGGCGCAGGTGCGCCCGCAGCTCCTCCCCGTCCACGGGGCCGACGACGTAGGCCACGAGGCGCTTCTCCCCCGGCGCGTCCTCGCGGACGACCACGCGCGCTTCCTCCACCGCGGGATGGGCGGACAGCACGCTCTCCACCTCGCCCGGCTCGATGCGGAAGCCGCGGATCTTCACCTGCTCGTCCACGCGGCCCACGAATTCGAGTGCGTGAGTGCGGGAGTGCGTGAGTGCGTCAGTGCGCGCGGCGCCATCCCCCGCTTCCGCGCTTTCCTTCCACCGCAGCCGGTCGCCCGTGCGGTACATCCGCGTGCCGGGCTCAGCGGCGAACGGGTCGGGGACGAAGCGCTCCGCCGTCAGCGCCGGCCGGTCCAGGTAGCCGCGCACGACGCCACCGCCGCCCACGTACGCCTCGCCGGGGACACCGACGGGCACCGGCTGCAGGGCCCCATCGAGGAGGTAGATACGCTGGTTCCCCGTCGGCCGGCCGACGGAGACCGTCAGCGCGTTCTCCGCCACGTGCTCCACCGGCTCGCACGAGCACCACGCCGTCGTCTCCGTGGGGCCGTACATGTGCAGCAGGCGCTTCGGCTTGCCGGCGGCCAGGATGCGCCGCACGCTGTCCGCGTCCACCTGCTGCCCGCCGAACAGCACCTCGCGCAGGGGCTGGAAGACGTCCGGCTGCTCGCGCGACAGCTGGTTCAGCAGCGCCGTCGTCTGGTAGAGCGTCGTGATCCCCTGCTCGCGGAGAAAGGCCCGCAGCGCGGCGGGCGACAGGAGCACGTCGCGGTCGATGCCGACCAGCGTGGCGCCGTTCAGGAACGCGCCCCACGTCTCGAAGGCCAGCGCGTCGAAGCTGGCGTTGGACGCCTGCGCGATGCGGTCGCGGGGGCCGAACTGGACGTAATCGGTGCCGACGACGAGCTGGACGACCGTGCGGTGGTTCACCATCACGCCCTTGGGGCGGCCCGTCGATCCCGACGTGTAGACGATGTAGGCCAGGTTCTCCGCCGTGGCGCCGCTCTGCACGGGATCCGCGGATTCGCGGGCCAGCGCGTTCGCCGCCTCATCCAGGCAGACGATGCGGACGTCCCTGGCCGCGACGGACGCGGCGTGGGCGCGCTGCGTGAGCAGGACGCGGATGGCGGAATCCGCCACCATCAATTCCAGCCGCTCGGCGGGATACGCGGGATCCAGCGGCACGTAGCAGCCGCCGGCCTTGAGGATGGCCAGGATGGAGACGATGAGCTCCGGGCCCCGCTCCAGCAGCACGCCCACGCGACCCTCCGGCCCCACGCCCGCACGGGCCAGGTGGCGCGCCAGCCGGTTGGCCCGCGCGTCCAGCTCCGCGTACGTCCATCGGACGTCGCCCCAGGCCAGCGCCTCGGCACCGGGGGTGGCGCGGACGTGCGCCTCGAACAGGTCGTGCAGGCAGACGTCCGCAGGATAAGCGCGCTCAGTCCGGTTCCACGCGTGGAGCATCATTCCGCGCTCCTCCGCGCCCGTCAGCTCCAGCCGCGAGAGCGGCGCGTCGGCATCGTCCGCCACCTGCTCCAGCACGCGGCCCAGGTGCCGGACCATCCGCGCGATGGTGCCGCGCTCGAAGAGGTCCGTGCGGTATCCCAGCGTGCCGTCCAGTCCCCCGGCGTGCGACGTGAGCGTGAGCGCAAGGTCGAACTTGGCGACGGAGAGATCCGCATCCACCTCCTCGCCGTGCAGCCCCGGCAGGCCGCCGCGGGGGACCTCGCCGCCCAGCGCGAAGGTCACCTGGAAGAGGGGCGAGTGGCCCTGGCTGCGCTCCGGCTGCAGCTCCGCCACCAGCCGCTCCAGGGGCACGTCCTGGTGCTCGTAGGCGCCCAGGGTGGCCTGGCGCACCCGCCGCAGCACCGTGCGGAACGCCGGGTCGCCGGACAGGTCCGTGCGCAGGGCCAGCGTGTTGACGAAGAAACCGATCAGCCCCTCCGTCTCCGCCCGCGTCCGCCCCGCGATGGGGGTGCCCACGACCACGTCGCCGCTGCCGGCGTACTTGCCGAGCAGCACCTGGAAGGCGGCCAGCACCACCATGAAGAGCGTGGCGCCCTCGCCGCGTCCCAGCGCCTGCAGCCGCCCCAGCAGCGCGGCGGGCAGCGCCACGGGCTCCAGCGCGCCGCGGTACCCCTGCACGGCCGGCCGCGGATGGTCCGTGGGCAGCTCCAGCAGCGCCGGCGCGCCGGCCAGCCGCTCCGTCCACCACGCCAGCTGCCGGTCCAGCAGGTCGCCCGTGAGCTGCTCGCGCTGCCACACGGCGTAGTCGGCGTACTGCACGGGCAGGTCAGGGAGCGGCGACTCCCCGCCGTCGCGATAGGCCGCGTACAGCGCCGACAGCTCGCCGTGCAGCACGCCCAGGCTCCACCCGTCGCTCACCACGTGGTGCATCCCCAGCAGCAGCGCGTGCTCGTCCGGGGCCAGCCGCAGCAGCGTGGCGCGAAAGAGGGGCCCGGCGGCCAAGTCGAACGGGCGCTCGCCCTCCGCCGTGGCGCGGCGCCGCACCTCCGCCTCCACCTCCGCCACGTGGGAAAGGTCCTCCACGGGGAGCACAAAGCCGCGGAACGGCGCGATCACCTGCACGGGCGCGCCGTCCAGGGTGCGGAACGTGGTGCGCAGGGCCTCGTGCCGACGAACGACCTCGCCCAGCGCGCGCTCCAGCGCCGCCACGTCCAGCGCGCCGGACAGGCGGAACGGCCAGTCGATGTTGTAGACCGTGCTCCCCGGCTCCATCCGGTCCAGGAACCACAGCCGCTCCTGCGCGAACGAGAGCGGCAGGGGCCGCGTGCGGTCCGCCGGCAGCACGGGCGGCAGCAGCGGCAGCCCGGCGCGGCGCACCTCCTCCACCGCGGCGGCCAGCTGCGCCACCGTGGGCCCCTCGAAAAGCGCGCGCAGGGGGAGCTCGATGGCAAAGACGGAGCGGATGCGCGACACCACGCGGGTGGCCAGCAGCGAGTGCCCGCCCAGGGCGAAGAAGTCGTCCTCCACACCCACGCGGTCCACGCCCAGCACGTCCGCCCAGATCCCCGCCAGCGCCTCCTCGGCGGCCGTGCGCGGCGCCACGTAGCGGTCCTCCGCCGACGCCAGGTCCGGCGCGGGGAGCGCCTTCACGTCCAGCTTTCCATTGGGCGTCAGGGGAAGGACGTCGATGGATACGAACGCCGCCGGCACCATGTACTCCGGCAGGCTGCGGCGCAGCTGCGCGCGCAGCTCGTCCCCGTCCACGCCGCCCACGACGTAGGCCACGAGCCGCTTCTCCCCCGGCGCGTCCTCGCGGATGATGACGCGCGCCTCGCGGACGGCGGGATGCGCCGACAGCACGCTCTCCACCTCCCCCGGCTCGATGCGGAAGCCGCGGATCTTCACCTGCTCATCCACGCGGCCGATGAACTCCAGCCGCCCGTCCGCCTTCCAGCGCAGCCGGTCCCCGGTGCGGTACATCCGCGCGCCGGGCTCAGCGGCGAACGGGTCGGGGACGAAGCGCTCCGCCGTCAGCGCCGGCCGGTCCAGGTAGCCGCGCACGACGCCGCCGCCGCCCACGTACGCCTCGCCGGGGACACCGACGGGCACGGGCTGCAGGGCCCCATCGAGGAGGTAGATGCGCTGGTTCCCCGTCGGCCGGCCGACAGAGACCGTCAGCGCGTTCTCCGCCACGTGCTCCACCGGCTCGCACGAGCACCACGCCGTCGTCTCCGTGGGGCCGTACATGTGCAGCAGCCGCTCTGGCTTGCCGGCGGCCAGGATGCGGCGCACGCTGTCCGCGTCCACCTGCTGCCCGCCGAACAGCACCTCGCGCAGGGGGGCGAAGATGTCCGGCTGCTCGCGCGACAGCTGGTTCAGCAGCGCCGTCGTCTGGTACAGCGTCGTGATCCGCTCATCCCGCAGGAACGCACGCAGCGCGGCGGGGGACAGCAGCACGTCCCGGTCGATGCCCACGAGCGTGGCGCCGTTCAGGAACGCGCCCCAGGTCTCGAAGGCGAGCGCGTCGAAGCTGGCGTTGGACGCCTGCGCGATGCGGTCGCCGGGGCCGAACTGGACGTAATCCGTCTCCACGACGAGCTGGACGACCGTGCGGTGGTTCACCATCACGCCCTTGGGTCGGCCCGTCGATCCCGACGTGTAGACGATGTAGGCCAGGTTCTCCGCCGTGGCGCCGCTACGGACCGGCTCCGCGGATGCGCGGGCCAGCGCGTCCGCCGCCTCGTCCAGGCAGACGATGCGGACGTTCCCGGCCGCGACGGACGCGGCGTGGGCGCGCTGCGTGAGCAGGACGCGGATGGCGGAATCCGCCACCATCAATTCCAGCCGCTCGGCGGGATACGCGGGATCCAGCGGCACGTAGCAGCCGCCGGCCTTGAGGA
>DATING010000142.1:0-2326 GCA_035474555.1 Longimicrobium sp.
AGCTCGGACAGGATGCGGGCAACGCGCTCACGGCGCGCCTTTTTGCTTTCTCTCGGCAAGAAAATTCTCCAGCTCGTCCAGGTCCCACGTATTGAGCACCTGCGGGGCCGTGATCCACGCCTTTCGCGCGACGTTCACCCCCCACATCACGTTCCCCAGCGCCCCCACGGAATGCGCGTCGGGGTTGATGGGCACCAGCACGCCTTTTTCGGCGGCGTAGCGGGCATTCTTCCAGTCCACGTCCAGGCGGTGCGGATCGGCGTTGATCTCCACGCAGGTGCCGTGTTCCGCCGCCGCGTCGATCACCGCCCGCGCGTCCACCGCGTACCCCGCCCGCCGCAGCAGCAGCCGCCCCGTGACATGCCCCAGCATGGTGATGTGGGGATTGGACACGGCGCGGACCAGCCGCCGCGTCTGCTCCTTCTCCGTCAGGGCGAAGTTGCTGTGCACCGAGCCCACCACGTAGTCGAACGAGCGCAGCACGTCGTCCGGGTAGTCCAGGCTGCCGTCCGCCAGGATGTCGGATTCCACGCCCTTGAAGAGGCGGAAGCGCTTCTTGCCCTTGCCCCCGTGCTCCGCGTTCCAGGCGTCGATCTCGCGGTGCTGCTTCTTCACGGCCGCCGGGGGCAGCCCCCCCGCGTACCCGGCGGACTGCGAGTGGTCCGCGATCCCCAGGTAGCGCCAGCCACGCTCCCGCGCCCCCTCCGCCATCTCGGCCACCGACGCGCGGCCGTCGGAGTACGTCGTGTGGCAGTGAAAGGTGCCGCGCAGGTCGTCCGTCTCCACCAGCCTGGGCAGCCGACCCTCCACCGCGGCCTCGATCTCGCCCCACCCCTCGCGCAGCTCCGGGGGGATGAATTCGAGGCCGAGCGCCTGGTACACCGCAGCCTCGTCCGGGAGCGCCAGCCGCTTCTTTCCCTGGAACACGCCGTCCGCGTCCACGCGCAGCTTCTGCTTCGCCCCCCACGCGGCGAGCTGCGCCAGGTGCTCGTCGCTCCCCGTGGCGAAGATCAGCGCCGTGGCGTAGGAGGCCGGCTTCACGCAGACCAGCGTGGCGCGAAGCCCGTCGGAAAGCTCCACCTCCGCGCGGCGGTCCGCGTCGTCATCGTCCGCCTCCTTCACCCCCTGCAGGGCGCGGAAGGCGGCCAGCACGGCGGCGGGATCCCTGGCAGACGCCACGAGGTCGATGGATTCCACCACCTCCAGCCGCCGCCGCATCGGTCCCGCGGAGCTGGCCTGCACGACGCCGGGGAGCCCCTCGACGAGCGTCAGCAGCGCCGCCGCCGGCTCGATCGCCTGGAAGTAGCGCCGCCGCCCCCGCATGGAGCGCACGAAGGCCACGCCCTCCAGGATCTTCTGCTCCGTCTTGGCGCCAATGCCGGCGAGCTTGGCCAGCTTTCCCTTGGACGCGGCCTCCTCCAGCTTTTCCAGGGAGTCGATCCCCAGGTCCTTGTAGAGCGTGCGGCCGCGCTTGGCGCCCACGCCCTTGATGCGCATCACGTCGAACAACCCCACGGGCGTCTGCGCGCGCAGCTCCTCCAGCATGCGCGACGTGCCCGTGGTCACCAGCTCGCCCAGCACCCCGGCGATCCCCTCGCCCACGCCGGGAAGGGTGCGCAGCTCGCCCGCGGCCGCCAGGGCCGTCAGGTCGGCGCCGGAGGTCTCCAGCGAGCGAGAGGCGGACTGGAAGGCCTTGGCGCGGAAGGGGTTTCCGCCCACCACCTCCAGCAGCATGGCGATCTCGCCCAGGGCCGCCGCGGCCTCGCGTGCCGTCATCCCGCCGAGCCCAGGATCACGCGGTGAAACTCCAGCCGGCTGAACGGCACCATCCCCGGCCGGTCTTCCCCCCGGCGCTCCGCGGCGGGGGCGGAGGTCACGTCCTGCGCGTGGGCCTCCACGTACCAGAGCACCCGCGCCACGAGCTTGAGGGCCTCGGAGGTGGTGAGGATGGAGTACAGCCCCGCGATCTCGCCCCCCGGCAGCACGTTCTCGAAGTCCTGCCCGTCGTCGCGCCCCGGCTCGGCCCACACGGGGGGAATGCCCTTGCCCGCCTCCGTGTCGAACGCGATGACGCTGAACCCGGCGCGCAGGCGGTGGATGCCCAGCACCATCAGCACCTGCAGGTCCATGAACGGGATGCCCAGCGGGTCCTTCTCGCGCGCCACCGTCACGAAGAAGCCGTCCACGGGCTCCGGCGGCACGTCCGTGTTGATGCTGGCCCAGAACAGGTTGGGCGGCAGCTGGATGTACAGGCTGTCGTAGGGCGCGGCGAGCTCCCAGTCCGCCAGCGTGGGCGCGCCCTCCACCAGGTAGCGCGCCACGGCCG
>DATING010000143.1:0-2059 GCA_035474555.1 Longimicrobium sp.
TGGCGCGGGTGCTGGAGCAGGTCGCCGCCAACCCGGACGCGCGCCTCTCGCGCCTGGCGCTCGCCGGGCCGGAGGAGCGTGCCCAGGTGGTCGTGGAGTGGAACCGGACCGAGCGGCCGTTCCCGCGCGAGGCCAGCATCCACCAGCTCTTCCAGGCGCAGGCCGGGCGCACGCCCAACGCGGTGGCCCTGGTGTGGGGCGCGGAGGAGCTGACGTACCGCGAGCTGGACGCGCGCGCCAACCGGCTGGCGCACCACCTGGTTGCGCTGGGCGTGCGGCCGGAGAGCCGCGTGGGGCTGCGCGTGGAGCGCGGCGTGGAGAACGTGGTCGCCACGTTGGCCGTGCTCAAGGCCGGCGGCTGCTGCGTCCCCGTCGACACGACCTACCCGCCCGAGCGGATGGCGCTCATGCTGGCGGACTCCGCCGTCCGCGTCCTGCTGAGCGATGCAGAGCTCGCCGCCCCGGGTCTCCACGTCATCCATCTGGACCAGGTGGCGGAGGTGCTCGCCGCCGAGCCGGACCACGCTCCGCCGGCGAGCGCGTCGGCGGGGAACCTGGCCTACGTCTTCTACACCAGCGGCAGCACCGGACGCCCCAAGGGCGTGATGATGGGGCACCGCCAGGTGGTGCAGTACGCCGCCTGCCTTCCCGAGACGATGCCGCTCGGCCCCGGCGACCGTGTCGCGCAGGCCTCGAACGCGAGCTTCGACGCGGCGGTGTTCGAGATCTGGGGCGCGCTGCTGAACGGCGCCACGCTGGTGGGCATCGACCGCGACGTGCTCCTTTCCGCGCCGCTGCTGGGGCAGGCGCTCCGCGAGCAGGGGATCACGCACCTCTACCAGACGGCCGCGCTCTTCAACCAGCACGTGCGCGAGCAGGTGGACGTCTACGCGAGCCTGCGGCAGCTGGTCTTTGGCGCCGAGGCGGTGGGGACGGAGGGCGTGCGGGCGATGCTGCGCGCCGGGAAGCCTGCTCGCGTGCTGCACGAGTACGGCCCGACGGAAGCGACGGTGTGGTGCACGCTGGACACGGTGGAGGCGGTGGAGGACGACGCGGCCACCGTCCCGATCGGCCGCCCGATTCCCAACGCGCGGGCCTACGTCCTCGATCCAGTGCTGCGACCGCTCCCGCCGGAGGTGGTGGGCGAGCTGTACATGGGCGGGGCCGGCGTGGTGCGCGGCTACCTGGGCCGGCCGGGGCTGACGGCCGAGCGCTTCGTCCCCGATCCCTTTGCCTCCGCGCCCGGCGCGCGGATGTACCGCACGGGCGACCGGGTGCGGTGGCGGGCGGACGGCAAGCTGGAGTTCATGGGCCGCCTGGACGACCAGGTGAAGATCCGCGGCTTCCGCATCGAGCCGGGCGAGGTGGAGGCGGCGACGGCGTCGTATCCGGGGGTGCGCCAGGTCCGGGTGATCGTCCGCGAGGACCAGCCGGGAGACAAGCGGCTGGTGGCGTACGTGGTGGGCGACCTGGACATGGACGGGCTGCGCGCGCACCTGCGCCAGGGCCTGCCGGAGTACATGGTGCCGCGGGCGATCGTCGTCCTGGACCGGCTGCCGCTGAACGCGAACGGCAAGGTGGACCGCAAGGCGCTGCCGGCGCCGGAGTACGCGGCCGGCGCGGACCGGTACGTGGCGCCGCGCACCCCCGTGGAGGAGGTGCTGGCGGGGGTCTGGGCCGAGGTGCTGCGCCTGGAGCGGGTGGGCGTGGAGGAAAGCTTCTTCGAGCTGGGCGGGCACTCGCTCCTGGGCACGCGGGTGGTGTCGCGGGTCCGCGGCCTGTTCGGCGTGGAGCTGCCGCTGCGCGCGCTCTTCGAGGGACCCACGGTCGCGGAGCTGGCGGTGCGCGTGGAGGAGATGCGCCGCGCGGAGCTGCCGGCGCTCCCGCCCGTGGTGCCGGTCGATCGCACGCAGCCCCTGCCGCTGTCGTTCGCGCAGGAGCGGCTCTGGTTCATCGACCGGCTCGAGCCGGGGAGCGCCGCGTACAACGTCCCCGCCGCGCTGCGTCTGAGGGGCGCGCTGGACGAGGCGGCGCTGGAGCGGAGCCTGGGCGAGATCGT
>DATING010000144.1:0-4800 GCA_035474555.1 Longimicrobium sp.
GCCCGCTCCAGTCGAGGACGACGGGAATGCCGAGATGCTCCAGGAACTCGAAGTACTGGTCCTGCACGTGCCGCTGCCCGCGCGGGGGGATGCGCTCCGTGGTGAACAGCCAGTTCACGTCCCGCGCCCGCTCCCGGTCAAAGCCCAGCTTGCGCGGGGACTTCAGCAGCGCCGTCACCAGTCCCGCCTTGAAGTACACCTGCAGGGCGATGATGAGGTCGAAGCGCTTGCCGCGCGTGGCCAGGCGCACGTCGCGAAACGCGCTCCGCCCCTTCTTGCGGTCGAAGATGACGAACTCGTCCACGGCGGGATGGTTCGCCACGAGCGCGTGGGGGCCGGGCTGGATGACCCAGGTGATGTGCACGTCCGGGGCGGCCGCGCGCAGCGAGTTCACCACCGGCAGCGCGTGCACGGCGTCTCCGATGGCGCTCATCATCACGATGGCGACGCGCGCGCCCGCCAGTTCCGACGCTTGATGCAAGACGGTCACTGCGATGGAGGACAACAGAATGCCGCCCGGCCGGATCGGCGGGGCGGCAGGAGCACGGAAGGTACGTGCTTTCGGAATCGCGGGCAATCCGCGCGGCCGGAAGTCGTTACGGCTTCGGCGGCTGCGGGGGAGCGGGGGGAACCATCGCCCACGGCGGCGGACCGCCGGCCGGCGGGGGAGGCGGGCGCGGCGTGCTGGGCTCCGGGTTGCGCCCGCCCTTGTTGTACTTGCCCGGAACGAGGGGCGGAACGGGTTCGCGTGATCTCATCGTCAAGCCTCCTCAATTGCGACGGCGTGCTTGTTCGGTGACAAATATACGCGCTTTCGATCGTAAAGTTTAGCTCCCGTCGAGTTCTGGTATACCTCTACGTCCCGCAACAGGAGCTGGGGATCCGCGCCTGCGTCGGAGAATGCGTCCAGCCAGCCCTGGTACACCCGGTCGGCGGCGAGATCCCGGACCGATATCCATCGGACTTCCGGTGAGTTCATGAAGTGTCCCCACACGTCTGTCTCACCGAACTGCCGCGATATCCGGAGGCGCTCCGCGACACGGTGCAACAGGTTGTAATTTCGTGCCGCGGCAACGGCGAGCGCCAGCAAGGCAGCGAGGATGGCCGAGAATGCAATCTCGCCCCACGAGATTCTGGCGCGCTCGTCGGTCAGCACCTTGAAGAACGTGATCTCCGGGGGCAACTCCCACCCCGCTCCCCGCGCGATCCAGGCGCATGCGCCGCGGGTCCCCGCAAGGGCGAGGTAGGTGCACACGCCAAGCACGAACGCGCTGGTGAGAAACTGGGCCGTGGTCCTGTCGCGATGGCTTGTGAGCGCATGCAGGATCAACGCGCACAGAACACCCGGGAAGAAGAGAAGTACGACACGCACCGTAAGCGCCGACAGCTCCATCTGGCTCCTCCCTCCACCTGGCCCCCTGACAAGTAAACGACATGGACGCAGATTCTAATCTAGAACTGGACAGAGGTCAACGGTGGGGCGGCTTCTGTTTGTCACGGGCCCGCCAGGGCACTATCATATCGCGATCCCGCACCCCGCCATCTCCAGCCGCACGCGTATGATCCCGCGATCCCGCACGCTCCTGCTCGCGCTCGCCGCGCTAGCCGCCTGCTCCGCGCAGCGCGCGCCCCAGGTCTCGCCGTCCACGGACCGGACGCCGCCGCAGCCGGCAACGGCCCCGGCGGCTGACGCGGCGGACATGGTGCTGCACAACGGCAAGATCTTCCTGGCGGACAGCGCCAACACCATCGTGCAGGCGCTGGCCGTGAAGGGCGGACGCGTGGTGGCGGCGGGGACGGACGCGCAGGTGCGCGGGATGATGGGCCCCCGCACGGAGGTGGTGGATCTGCAGGGCCGGCTGGTGACGCCCGGCTTCAACGACGCGCACATCCACTTTGCCCAGGGCGGGCTCGGGCTGCTGAACGTGAGCCTCCTGGGCACCACGTCGCTGGCGGAGATCGAGCGGCGCATCGCCGAGGCGGCCGCGCAGGCACAGCCCGGCGAGTGGATCCTGGGCCGCGGCTGGGACCACACCCGCCTCCCCGCATCGGCGCTGGGCGCCGGCGGCTGGCCCACCCGGGAGATCCTGGACCGCGCCGCCCCCAACAACCCCGTCCTCCTTTCCCGCGTGGACGGGCACACGGCGTGGGCCAACGCGGCGGCCATGCGCCTGGCCGGCATCGACGCCCGCACGCCGAACCCCTCCGGCGGCGAGATCGTGCGCGACGCAGGGGGCCAGGCCACCGGGATCTTCAAGGAATCCGCGCAGGACGTCATCTACGGGCAGGTGCCGGAGCCCACGCTGGCGCAGGCCCGCCGGGGGATCCGCGCGGCGCTGGACCTGGCGGCCCGCACGGGCGTCACCAGCGTGCAGACCAACGCGTCGGAGATGGACCTGCAGATCTACCGCGCCCTGGCCGACGCGGACTCGCTCAGCGTGCGGGTCTACGGCTGGTTCCCGCTGGAGATGCGCGTGATCCAGGCCCTGCGCGAGCGCGGGATCGAGGCCCACGCGGGCGACGAGTGGGTGCGGCTGGGGATGCTCAAGGGGTACACGGACGGCACCCTGGGCTCCCGCACGGCCTACATGCTGGAGCCGTTCGCGGATGACCACTCCACCACCGGGCTGCCGCAGTACAGCAACGCACAGATGGACTCGCTCATCACCGCCGCGGACGCGGCCGGGCTGCAGGTGATCCTGCACGCCATCGGCGACGCGGCCAACCGGCAGGCGCTGGACGCCTTCGAGCGCGCGGCGGCGGCGAACGGCCCCCGCGCGCGCCGGCACCGCATCGAGCACGCGCAGGTCATCGACCGCGACGACATCCCCCGCTTCCGGCGGCTGGGCGTCATCGCCAGCATGCAGCCCACGCACGCCACCAGCGACATGCGCTGGGCGGAGACGCGCATCGGGCGCGACCGGGCGGTGGAGGGGGCGTACGCGTGGCGGTCGCTGCTGGACGCCGGCGCCGTCGTCGTCTTCGGGACGGACTTCCCGGTGGAGCCCATGCCGCCCGTGGAGGGGATCTACTCCGCCGTCAGCCGCCAGAGCCGCGAGGAGCCCGGCGTGCCGCCCGGCGGCTGGCTGCCGGAGCAGCGGCTGAGCCGCGAGGAAGCCATCCGCCTGTACACCGCCGCCGCCGCGTACGGCGAGTGGGAAGAGGCCCGCAAGGGCACGCTGCGCCCCGGCATGCTGGCGGACCTCGTCGTGTGGGACCGCGACCTGCTGACGGTGCCGGATGGGGAGATCCTGCAGGCCGCGCCCGTGCGGACCGTGGTCGGCGGCCGCACCGTCTTTCGCCGCTGAGGCCCGTGTCCACATCGGAGGAGTCGCAGCCCGCCGCGCCCCAGCCCCGTTCCGAGGCCGGCCGTGAGTTCGCCCCCAGCGCGGGCGTGGTGCCCGACAGCGGCGAGCTGGCCCTGGTGCTCACCGGCGGCGGCGCGCGGGGCGCCTACCAGGTGGGGCTGCTGCGCTATCTGGCGCGCACCTATCCCAACCTGCACATCCCCATCCTGTCCGGCGTGTCGGCGGGGGCCATCAACACGTCGCTGCTGGCGCAGCACCACGGCACCTTCCGGCAGGCCGTCTCGGAGCTGGCGGCGCTGTGGGGCGAGCTCATGCCGGAGCGCATCTTTCGCGTGGACATGGCCTCGCTGGCCACGCAGGTGGGGCGCTGGGGGCTGCGGCTCACCTCCGGGGGGATGACGGAGGCGCGCGCCCGGGCGCTGGTGGACACGTCCCCCCTGCGGGCCTTTCTGGAAGAGGCGCTGGCGCCCGTGAACGGCGAGCTCACGGGCATCGACTACAACCTGCACCGCGGCACCGTGCGGGCGGTGACCATCAGCACCACGGACTACACCACGGGGCAGTCGGTGGTGTGGGTGCAGGGGCGCGACATCCAGACGTGGGAGCGCCCCGGGCGCACGAGCCGCCACTGCCGGCTCACGGTGGACCACGTGATGGCGTCCAGCGCCCTGCCGCTCTTCTTTCCCGCCGTGCAGATCGGGCCGCACTGGTACGGCGACGGCGGCATCAAGCTCACGGCGCCGCTCTCCCCCGCCCTGCACCTGGGCGCCAGCCGCATCCTGGCCGTTTCCACGCGTTACGACCGCACCCGCGGCGAGGCGGCGCGGCCGGACGTGGCGGGGTATCCGCCCCCGGCGCAGGTGATCGGCCTGCTGATGGATGCCATCTTCCTGGACAGCGTGGACCAGGACGTGGCACGGATGGAGCGCATCAACCGGGTGGTGGAGCACGTGCCCGCGGAGCACCGGCAGGGGATGCGCCCCGTGGAGCTGATGGTGATGCGCCCGTCGCAGGACCTGGCGCGCATCGCGGCGGAGTACGAGCCCAAGCTGCCGCGCGCCTTCCGCATGCTCACGCGCGGGCTGGGGACGCGGCAGACCAAGTCGCCGGACGTGCTGAGCATGATCATGTTCCAGGACGACTACGCCAAGCGGCTGATGGCCCTGGGCGAATCCGACGCCGCCCGCCGCGCCGAGGAGATCGACCGCTTCATCAACGGCAACGCGGAGCGCTGAGCGAGGCCTGAGCCGGCGAAGGGAGGGAGGATGCTGAAGATTTCGATCAGCGAAGCCTGGGAGCGGCTTCCCGAGCCGCTCCACCGGGCCGCGGAGGGCGGGGATGAGGATCCCGGTAGACAGTCGTGCACGGGCGGGATCGAAACCTCCCTCCCCCGCGCAGTTTGCGGGGGAGGGTCGGGGAGGGGGGCGCTTCGCCCTCGGCCAGATCTCTCCTCCACCTCGTACACTCCGCCGCGAGACGACGATCGCCGCCC
>DATING010000145.1:0-2516 GCA_035474555.1 Longimicrobium sp.
CCCCCCCGCCGCATCCATCATCCGACCGAAACGATCAGGCCGTCGGCAGCGTGGTGCCGTGCTTGGCGTTCAGGGCGGTGGCGATGGCCCGGGCGAGCGCGGTCTGGAACTCCACGTCCGGGTGCACCGCGTCGAACGTCATCCACGTGCCAAAGAAGTTGGCGTACGCCGCGCTTCCCGGCGTGTAGGGAGTCGTCGGGTCGGAGGGCGCCGGGCAGGTGGTGAAGATCGCCTGCTGAATGGCCGTCGGCGTGGCAGCCGTCGCGAGGCCCTGGCACAGGCGGAACTGCGCGGCGGGCGCGCGCTGGCGCACGGTGGCGGGCGTGGTGCCGGCGCCGCCGATGACCTCGTTGACGTCCACGTACGTCCAGCCGTTGGCCGTGGCCGCGCCGCGCAGGGCCGTGTTGTACGCCACCACGCGGCCGATGAGCGCCTGCGTCTCCGTGGGCGTGAGCACGAAGTCGGTGCTCACCCCCGCGATGCCATCGCAGTCGATCTGCGGGATGGCCGGCTGCCCGAAGATGGCGAACGAGACCAGGCTCGCCGCGAACGCGTTGCCCGGCGCCGGGGCGCAGTTGGCGTTCACCGTCTTGCCCGTGCGCGCCTGGAAGCCCGCCGGGTCCGCCGAGTACTGCGCGAAGAAGTACGCGCCCGGCTGCAGCAGCGCCGGGAAGGGCGCGATGCCCAGGATGACCACGTCGCGGCCGGGGCCGCCCTGGCCGGCGGGCGTCTGCTTGAGCCAGCCCACCAGCGAGTCCACCTGCGCGGCGAAGCGCGAGGCCGGGGTCAGGCGGGTGGTGTCGCCGGCGCCAGCGCCGCCCAGCACGTCGTTGTTGCCCAGGTACACGCTCACCAGCGTGGGCTGCGCCTCCACCATCCGCTCCACCTGCGAGCGGCCGCCCAGGAACAGCGACGACAGCGGGTTGGCGGGACGGTTGCGGTTCAGCGCGTCGCCCAGCGTGGCGCCGGGGACGGCCAGGTTGTTCACCAGGCGCGGCGCGGGGCCAGCCAGCAGGTCGCAGGTGGTGCTGGTGGCGCCGGGGCCCACGCGCACCGTGTCGAAGACGAACGGGCCGCGGTACGTGGGCGTGCAGCCGCGCCCGCCCAGGCGGGCGAAGGTGAACTCCGCGCCGGCACGGCCGGCCAGCTGCACCGGGTAGGCCTGCGCCTGCGCGTTGCCCGTGATGCCGCCGGACACGTAGCCGGCGGTGATGGAGTTGCCCAGGGCCACGTAGCGCTGGAACAGCTCGCCGCCCGCGGCCGGGACCACCGGCTCGATGGGCGACTCGTCCTCGGTGCAGGCGCCCAGCAGCGGCAGGGCGACGAGCGCCGCCAGCAGGGCGGATCGGGTAAATCTCATGGAGCGTTCTCCGTGCGTTTCAGATCAAGGTGGATGGGCTCAGCGCCCGCCGAAGCGATACGAGAAGGTCACGTTCAACACGCTGGCGGTAGAGCCGTAGACGCCCACGTTGCGCGCCTCGAGCTCCGCGTCCGTCATCCCCGGCGTGCGCCCGCGGACGCGGCCGCGGCGGTCCGCCTGGTCCACCAGCTGGTAGCCCACGTCCACGCCCAGCGCGCGGCCAAAGCGGTAGCCCAGGCCCACGGAGTAGTAGTTGCGCTCCGCCTCGGGGAGCAGCGGCGACACGGAGAACTCCTTTTCCGCGGCCGTGTTGTAGATGAAGCCGCCGCGCAGCGTAAGCGCGTCCGTGGCGCCGAACTCCGCGCCCAGGCGGTAGGTGTCGGTGTCCTGGTAGTCCAGCACCAGCGTCTGGTCCGTCAGCGTCTCGAAGTTCAGCGGCGCCTGGTCAAAGCTGGACCAGCCCGTCCACTGGTAGTCGGCCACCACGCGCAGCCGCTCCATGGGCGTGATCGCCACGCCCACCACCACCTGCTGCGGCAGTGTGAGCCCCGTCTCCACGCCCTGGTTGCTCAGCGCCTGCCCGGCCGTGAACTGCCCGGCCAGCAGCGGGTCCGCCGGCGCGCCGTTGGGCAGCACCACGCCCGTGTTGAGCTGCTGGAACTCGCCCGTGCCGTCGTACTCGATCTCCACCTCGCTCAGGTAGCGCGCGCCCACCGAGATCACGTTGCCCAGCCGCGCCTGCACGCCCAGGTGAAAGCCCACGCCGCTGCCGGTGCCGTTCAGGTGCGCGTCGGCGAAGTCCGTTCCCGGACGCACGCCCACCGTGCCGAACGTCGTCCCCGCGGGCACGCCCGGCAGGGGAAGCGGCTGCTCCGCCAGGTCCAGGCGCTGGTTGATGTCGATCTCCGCCGAGACGTAGTCCACGCCTACGCCCAGCGACAGCCACGGCGTCGCGTTCACCGCCACGGTGGGCTGGATGTAGATGTTGGTGAGCTTGGTGTCGTAGCTCACGAAGCGGCCCTCGAAGTTGTCGCCCGTGCAGGTGCCACCGTTGATCTGCGCCACGGAGCACGCCGGCCAGTCCAGCCCCAGGCCGTAGGGCGCGAACACGCCGATCCCCGCCGCGATGCGGTCGCTGAACCGGTAGGCCGCGTAG
>DATING010000146.1:0-2382 GCA_035474555.1 Longimicrobium sp.
CGTCGCCCCTTCCCGCCGGGCGAGGGAGCGGAGCCCGCGTGTGGTTTCCGCGGGAAGACGGAACCCATGTGACGCGCCGCGCGAGCTCGCCACCGCGGGGCGCGGTCGGTCCGTCGGCAGCTCCAGTGCGGGGGGAGCGCCGCCCAGCCGCTCCCGCCACCAGTCCAGCCGGCGGCGGAGCACCTCGCCCCGCAGCCAGCCGCGCTGCCACACGGCGAAGTCCGCGTACTGCACCGGCAGCGGCGGCAGCGCCGATGCCGGCCGTTCCGCGCCGGAGGGCTGCGAGAGCGATTGATAGAGGGTGAACAGCTCGCGGAAAAGCACGCCCATGCTCCAGCCGTCGCTGACGATGTGGTGCATGGTAAGCAGCAGCACGTGCTCCTCGCCGGCGAGGCGCAGCAGTGTCGCGCGCAGCAGCGGACCGCGCTCCAGGTCGAAGGGGCGCTCCGCGTCCTCCCGCGCCAGGCGGCGCGCCTCGGCCTCGCGGATTTCCGGCGCGAGGCCGGTGAGGTCCAGCACGGGCAGGCCCACGGTCGCGGCAGGGTGGATGACCTGCACGGCGCCCTGCTCCACGGGGCTGAACGTGGTGCGCAGCGCCTCGTGGCGGCGCACCAGCTCGCCCAGCGCCCGCTCCAGGGCGCACGCGTCGAGGTGCCCCCGCAGCCGGCCCGACCACGGCATGTTGTAGCCGGCGCCCTCGGGCTCCATCTGGTGCAGGATCCAGAGGCGCTCCTGCGCAAAGGAGAGCGGGAGCGGACCCGTGCGGTCCGTCGGAACCACCGGCGGCAGCACCGGCAGCTCCGCGCGGCCCATCTCCTCCACCCGCCCGGCCAGCTCCGCCACCGTGGGACCCTCGAAAAGCGCCCGCAGCGGCAGCTCCACCCCGAACAGCTCGCGGACCCGCGACACCACCCGCGTGGCCAGCAGCGAGTGCCCGCCCAGGTCGAAGAAGCTTTCCTCCACGCCCGCGCGCTCCAGGCGCAGCACCTCCGCCCAGATCCCCGCCAGCACCTCCTCGGCCGGCGTGCGCGGCGCCACGTACCGGTCCGCCGCCGAGGCGAAGTCCGGCGCCGGCAACCCCTTGCGGTCCAGCTTGCCGTTGGCGGTCAGCGGGAGCGCGTCCAGGAGGACGAACGCGGAAGGGAGCATGTACTCCGGCAGGCTGCGCCGCACGTGCGCGCGCAGCGCCTCCGTCTCTACGTCGCCCACCACGTACGCCACCAGCCGCTGCTCGCCCGCATCCGCGCGCGCCACGACCACGCAGTCGGCCACGCTCTCGTGGGCCCGCAGGACGGACTCGATCTCGCCCAGCTCGATGCGAAAGCCGCGGATCTTCACCTGGAAGTCCAGCCGCCCCAGGTACTCGATGGCGCCGTCCGCCCGCCACCGCGCCCGGTCGCCCGTCCGGTACAGCCGCGCGCCGCCCCGCGCATAGAACGGATCGGGGACGAAGCGCTCCGCCGTCATTGCTGCGCGCCCCTGGTAGCCGCGCGCCACCTGCACCCCGCCGATGTACAGCTCGCCCGGCACGCCCACCGGGACGGGCTCGAGCGCCGCGTCCAGCACGTACAGCCGGGTGTTCCAGACGGGGCGGCCGATCGGCACCACGCCCGCGGCGTCTTCCCGCGCGCACGCCCAGTAGCTCACGTCCACGGCCGCCTCGGTGGGGCCGTACAGGTTGTGCAGCTGGACGGGGGCCGGGAAGCGCTCGTAGAAGCGCTGCACCAGCGCCGGCGGCAGCGCCTCGCCGCTGCAGACCACGCGCAGCAGGCTGCCGCACCGCGCCGGGTCCGCCGTCTCCACGAACGGCTGCAGCATGGAGGGGACGAAGTGCAGCGTGGTCACACCGCGCTTCTCGATCACCTCCTGCAGGTAGGCGGGGTCGCGGTGCCCGTCCGGCCGCGCCATCACCAGCGTGGCGCCCTGCTGCAGCGGCCAGAAGAACTCCCACACCGACACGTCGAAGCCGAACGGCGTCTTTTGCAGCACCACGTCGGCCGCACCGATGCGGTACTCCGCCTGCATCCACACCAGGCGGTTCACCACGCCCCGGTGCGCGTTCATCACCCCCTTGGGGCGGCCGGTGGAGCCGGAGGTGTAGATGACGTACGCCAGCGAATCCGGCCCCGCGCCCCCCGCCGGGTTCTCCGCCGGCTCCACCGCGAGCCGCTCCGCCAGCGCGTCCACCGCCAGCACCTCGACGCCTTCGCGCGCGGTAATGGCCTCGCGCAGCGCAGCCTGCGCCAGCACGAGCGGCACGCCGCTGTCGTCCAGCATGTACGCCAGCCGCTCTGCGGGCAGGCCCGGATCCAGCGGCACGTAGGCGCCCCCGGCCTTGAGCACCGCCAGGAGGGAGACCATCAGCTCCAGGCTCCGCTCCAC
>DATING010000147.1:0-3458 GCA_035474555.1 Longimicrobium sp.
GCAAACGGCGCGGGGGAGGGAGGATTGGATGCGCATTCCCGCGCGCGCGATCGGGATCGTGACCGTCCTCCGCGTGAGACCGCAGTAGATCTCCGTGCGCGCAACCAACTCGGCGCCGGTCCGCCACGCCATGTTTTTCCACTGGCACGCGTCTGGATGCGCGGGGTAAAGGCACGGATTCAACGAGATGCACGGGAGGCGGCGAGATGATGACGGACGATGAGATCGGGGAGAAGATCCGCGGCCGCGGGCTGGAGGAGGAGTACATCCGCGAGCTGATGGCCAGCCTGGGCTTCGACCCCGCCGAGGGATTCACCAACGCGGGCATCGAGGCCATCGACAACGCCACCATGGAGCAGCGCCGGCGCGCCGCCCTGCGCACCCTGGCCATGGCGGACGACGAGGAGTGACGCGGACCGGCGTCCCCACGGACGCCACGCATCGTCTCGCCTCCCGCATCCTTCCCCCTCCCCGCCGCTGATCGCATGCGCACGGTCCGCCTCTTGACGGCAATCCTGCTGATCGCCGCGCCCGGCTGCGCATCGTCCGCGGGGTCCCTGGCTTCGCCGCGTCCGGCATCGACCGAGGTCGTGGTTGACACGGGCACGCTGAACGGCGCACCGTACCGCATCGAGATTCCGGCCGGGTGGAACGGCGGGCTGGTGATGTACGCGCACGGCTACGAGATCGTGGGCACGCCCTTCGAGCCCATGGCGCCGCGCCACGCGCAGTTCCGCGAGGCGTTCACCTCGCGCGGGTTCGCGTTCGCGCAGTCGTGGTACCGGGTCAACGGGTGGGCCGTGGAAGAAGGGATGGACGATACCGAGGCGCTGCGCCGGAACTTCGCCGCGCGGTACGGGCGGCCGGACAGCACCTTCGTCACGGGGCACTCCATGGGCGGGCTGATCACCGTGGCGACGGTGGAGACCCGCGCGGCGGACTACGACGGCGCGCTCCCCCTCTGCGGCCTGCTGACGCCGGCGCTCGGCTCGCTGCGCGTGCGGCTGTTCGACGTGCTCGTCGCCTTTGACTACCTGTTTCCCGGCATGGTGGCGACGACGCCCGGCGGGCTGGCGGACCTCGCCGCGCCCGTGCCCACGCGTGAGGCGATCGCCGCGGCCGTGCGCGCGAACCCCGCAGCCACGGAGGCGCTGGGGCGGCGCTACGCCATCCGGCCGGAGAGCGTGCCGGGGCTGGTGTGGTTCTACGCCGTGATCCTGCGCGAGCTGCAGCAGCGCGCGGGCGGCAACCCCTTCGACAACCGCGGCAGCGCGTACCACGGCCTGGGAGACGATGCCGCGTTCAACCGCGGCGTGCGGCGCTACGCGGCGGACCCGGCGGCCGTCGCCTGGCTGCGCGACCGGTTCACGACCACGGGGCGCGTGGCCGATCCCGTGCTGGCGGTGCACACCACCTACGATGCGGTCGTGGAGCCGGAGCAGATGGACCGCTACCGCGCCCTGGCGCAGCAGGCCGGCACGGCGGACCGCTTCGCCGCGGCGTACGTGGCGGCGGACGGGCACTGCGTCTTCACCCCCGCGCAGGTGGGCGCCGCCTTCGACCTGCTGCGCGCCTGGGCCGCCACCGGCACCCGCCCCCCCGAGGGCGAGATCCGCGCGCCGTAGGTAGATGGATCAACGCCTCGGCGTCGATCCAACGCCGGAGCGTTGTTTTCCTGAGGGAGGCGCCGCCGATTCCATCCCGCGGAACGACCCCTGGCGCCGACCGAAGGATCTCCCATCCCGTGCATGACCGCTGCCCCCGCGACGGCTCCCGCCCGTGGCGGACCGCTCTGCCCGGCAGGCGATGGGA
Organism: Longimicrobium sp.; assembly: GCA_035474555.1. Taxonomy (GTDB): domain Bacteria; phylum Gemmatimonadota; class Gemmatimonadetes; order Longimicrobiales; family Longimicrobiaceae; genus Longimicrobium. The sequence goes on from DATING010000147.1 coordinate 1,813, forward strand.
TTCGTGCACGGGCAGGATCACGGCACGAGGACGGCCATCGATCGCGGGCGAGTAGATCCTTCGGTCGGCGCCAGGGTTTGCGGCGCGGGCAGGATCCAGCGGCGCCTCCCTCAGGAAAACAAGCGCTGGGATCGATCTTCCAGGCGGACCGCCTCGCTGTGGTGTCGGCGGAGGCCGACAGTGTGAAGTTGTAGCCGCGATTTGAATCGCTGTGGCTGGAGCCCGATCAAGTTCACAAGAAACGGGGGACGCACGATCATCATCGTGCGTCCCCCCTTCGTTCTCCCACCGCACGGATGAGGATCAGGCCGTTTCGCAGCGGTTGCGGCCGTTGGTCTTTGCCTGGTACAGCGCCCGGTCGGCGGCGCGGATCAGGTCCGGGATGGTCTCGGCGTCCTCGGGAAAGCACGCCAGGCCAAAGCTGGCCGTGATGGTGCGCGGCACCTCGTGGTTGGGCGGAAGGCTCTCCACCAGGACGCGCAGGCGCTCGGCCAGCTTGGCGCCCTCGTCCTTGGGCGTCTCGGGAAAGATGAGCGCGAACTCCTCGCCACCGTACCGGCACGCGCTGTCCGTGTTGCGAAAGGTGTGGCGCACCGCCCGGCCAATGCGCTGCAGCGCGTGGTCGCCCACCTCGTGCCCAAAGTCGTCGTTCACCCGCTTGAAGTGGTCGATGTCCAGCAGCACCAGCGACAGCGGCCGGTTGTAGCGCTTGGCCCGCGCCACTTCGATGGCCAGGATCTCGTCGAAGCCGCGGCGGTTGTGGCACCCCGTCAACGGGTCGATGGTGGCCTGCGCGCGCAGCCGGTCCAGCAGCTCGGCGTTGCGCAGCGCGATGGCCGACGAGTCTGCCAGGGCCCGCAGCAGCGCCAGGTCGTGCGGCTCGTACGGAGCGTCCGTCATCCGCCGCCCCAGGATCAGCAGCCCCGCGTCACCCTCGCCAAAGTCCAGGGGCGCCACCACGGCCACCTCCGCCGGCACGTGGTCGCGGATCTCCGCGTCCTCCGGCGGGATCACGGGCGGCTGCCCCGGCGCCGCGATGGCCCGCACCACCCGCGCGGGGATGGCGAACGCCACCGACTCGCCGCGCAGCGAGCGCACGGCGCGGCAGGTGTACTGCTCGCCATCCGTGTGGTACAGCGCCGCCCACCAGGCAAAGAACACCTCGCCCACGGAGTCCAGCACCAGCCGCTCCGTCTCCTCCGCCCCGCGCACCACGGCCAGCGTGCGCGCCACCTGCTGCAGCGCCGTCAGGTGAAAGCGCAGCTGGTCCAGCTCCGACGTCTGCGCCGCGCGCTGCTCCTGCAGGCTCCACACGCGCGTCACCTGCTGCACCAGCGCCTCCAGGCTCCCCGCGGGCCAGGCGGCCACGTGCTCCGCGCAATGCAGCGCGCCCTCGCCCCCGGGCGCGGGAAAGCCCGCGACCCGCACCAGGCCGGCGACGGGGTCGCCCACGGCCAGGGGCACGGGACGGGTGGGCACCTCCAGGCGCGCGGGGCCGGCCGTCAGGCCGCGCACGGCCTCCACGCACGCGCGGGCGCACTGGTCCGCCGTGCCCGCCAGGGGGACGGAAACGAACGCCAGCGCCACGGCCGCGGGATCGGGCACGTAGCCGTCCCGGACGTGTTCGGTGCGCGCCGGCGCTTCCA
>DATING010000148.1:0-3363 GCA_035474555.1 Longimicrobium sp.
GTTCGCCGGCTTTGGCCCCGCCACGGACGCGGAGCTCAACAGCCTGACCATGGCCGCGGTGGGCAGCGGCACGCAGATCGACCACGTGCAGACGCTGTACGGCCTGGACGATTCGTTCGAGTGGTTCGGCGGCGCGGTGGACGCCAAGTACCTGGTGTCGTACGAGTCGGGCGACGACCACTTCGACGCGGCCGAGGGCTACGTGGGCCGCAACCAGTTCCTGATCGCCTTCCAGAGCGTGATCCCCACGGTGAACCCGGGTGCCGGCGGCGCCTCGAACGATCCGCAGGGCTTCGAGATCGACGGTTGCGCGGACAGCAACACGGGCACCTGCGGCGCGTCGGGGCAGAACGCCCAGCCGTACACCATCCCCATGTTCGCCAACTTCACGGTGGTGGGCGCGGCCGCGCAGGCCAACATCCCGCAGTCCGGCGGGTTTGGCCTGGTGGTGCGCCGCGGCGCGGGCGGCTACTTCGTGAACGGCGTGATCGCCCGCTGGCGCGGCGCGGCCATCAGCCTGCGCGACCTCACCAGCACGCAGCTGCGCGCCAACGAGGGCAACCTGGTGCTGCGCAACATCCTGGTGGCGGAGAACGGCGCCATGTTCCAGCCGGGCGCCACCAACTTCGCCCTGGACAGCGCGGCGAACGAGATCCGCGGCACCACGGCGCTCACCTCGGCGCTGTTCACCACCTTCCCGGCCACCACGTCGAACGACACGCGCGGCAACGCGTTCGACTGGCGCCCGGCCACGGCCTCGGCGGCGGCGCAGGGCGGCACGGGCGCGTTCTCGGGCGCCATCGCCACCAAGGCGGGCACGTACGTCACGGGCACGGCGTACCGCGGCGCGGTCGCGGCGGACGGCCCGCGCTGGTGGGACGGCTGGACCAACTACGTGCAGCGCTGATCCTTCTCCGCTGACCGTACCGCAGGGATTCGACACACCGGCCGGCGTCCCGCGAGGGGCGCCGGCCTCGTAACGACCACGACAGGCGACATGCACGTGAACAAGCTCATCCCGCTCCTCCTGCTCGCCTGCGCCCTGGGTGCCTGCGAGCGTGCCCGCGCCGAGGCCGCCGGCGGCGCGGACTCGGTCTCCGCCCCCGCGGCGGCCGCACCGGCGACGGTGGTGGACAGCGCGCGGACGGTGGAGGAGGACCTGCGTGCGTTCCGCGCGGGGCTGGCGCCGGTCGCGGCGCTGGAGGGCGGCGCCGACTCGCGCGACGCGCTGGTGCGCGGCTGGGTCCGCGCGGTGGAGGAGAACGACACGGCCACCATCCGCCGGCTGGTGCTGTCCCGCGCCGAGTTCGCGTACCTGTACTATCCCACGAGCCGGTTCACCGGGCCCCCCACGCAGCTGGAGCCCAGCCTGCTGTGGTTCATGATGCAGCAGAACAGCGAAAAGGGGATCGTTCGCGTGCTGCGGCGGCTGGGCGGCAAGACGCTGGGCTACACGGGCCACGAGTGCACGCCGCCCGCGACGGAGGGCTCCAACCAGCTGTGGGAGCGGTGCAGCGTGGAGCTGGGCTCGCCGCCGGCGGACTTCCAGGCGAAGCAGCTCTTCGGGAGCGTGATGGAGCACGGCGGGCGCTTCAAGTTCGTGTCGTACGCCAACGAGCTCTGAGCTTCGATCCTGCCGCCCGGTCCGCATTCGGGATCGCGCGAGGGTGTCACGCAGAGGTGCAGAGGAAAACAGAGAGACGCGGAGAAAAGAAGGGTTTTCTCCGCGTCTCTCTTTTTGTTCTCCGCGCCTCTGCGTGATTTTTTGCAGTTTCTCCTGCCATTACTCGAGATCCGCAACACGATTGTCCCAGTGCGGGGGATTGATACGCCAGGAGTTTCCCTGGGGCCTGCTCGTTGCAAAGTGATCCCGCGACACGTTTACGCGCCCGTTACCGATTCGCCGTTGCGCCGAGAGGCACGTCCGCGATCATGATCCCGGGTGATCCACGCAACAAAGCAGCAGAAGGAAGTACCTGATGAATCCGAGCACCACCGAAATCGTGCACGCCGCGGCCCATACGGCCGATGACGAGCTCATGTTCCTCTGCCCCGACCGCGACTCCATCGGCTTCGTTCCCAGCAGCCGCTGAGCCGCGCCCGGACAGCAGGAGGGCCGCTCCCCACCACGGGAGCGGCCCTCTTTCGTTTTGGGGGCGGCGATGGATGTCTACCGAGGTGCAGGAGCCTGATGGCGGAGCAGCGCGATCCAGACGGGAGCGAATGAATTCGCGGCTACAACTTCACGCTGTCCGCCTCCGCGGACACCGGCGCAGGCAGGTTACCGCGCGGCAGGGGCGGGGCGGCCGCCGGTAAGCAGGTTTTCGGCGAAGTCGTCGGGGAGGTCGCTGCGGCGGATGGCGTCGGCCGTCTCGTGCACCGGGTAGTCCACGCGGACGAACTCCACCTCCGGTACGTCGCCGCCCACGTCCAGCACCACGTATCCCGCCCGCCAGTCGCCGTCCTTGGGGCGCCCCACGGAGCCCGTGTTCACGAAGTGGATGCCCTCCACATCCCGGTGCCACGGCACGTGCGTGTGCCCAAAGCAGATCACGTCGCCCGCCCGCGCGCCGGCCTGCTCCGCCATCTTCAGGCAGAACGCATCGTCGCGGTCCTGCGTCCAGTACAGCGTGTTGAGCGTGGGCGTGCCGTGGACCAGGATCACGCGCGGCCCCGGCATGTGCCCGCCGCGCGGCCGCACGTCCAGGCGAAACGGCAGCGCGCCCAGGAACCGCTTCGTTTCCGGCGAGACGTGCGCGCGCGTCCAGGCGTAGGACAGGTGCGAGAGCTCTTCCTGGCGCGGGTCCTCGTACTTGCAGCCGCAGTGCTTGTAGTCCGTGGCCACGGTGGAGTCGTAGTTCCCCGCGACCCCCGGGATCCCCGCCTCCCGCAGCAGCGCCACCGTCTCGTCCGGCCACGGCGCGTATCCCACCAGGTCGCCCAGGTGATACGTGGCCGCGATCTCCCGCTGTCCTGCCACGTGCGCGAGGACGGCCCGCAGCGCCGGCAGGTTGGCGTGGATGTCGGAAATGAGCGCGATGCGCATTGCTCGATGTGGAGTTCGATGGATGGGACCGCGGATGGGCTCGGCTTCGTGACAAATCTCGATCGTGACGGTTCCGTTCGCCACCCGCGTTTTGTAACGGCACCGGTCGGATGCGGGATCGTGGATGCGATCGTGCGAATCCCGCCATCGTTGACCCGCCCAGACGGATGACCGCCCGCCTCGCCCGATCGCATCCCGTGCACGGGTCCCTGCCCGTGACGGAACGCGAAAACCCCCGCCGGACCTGAATCCGGCGGGGACTCATCACTTTCGCACTAACGCACTAACGCACTAACGCACTAACGCACTAACGCACT
>DATING010000149.1:0-2771 GCA_035474555.1 Longimicrobium sp.
CGACCAGGGCAACCGCGGCCTGTGGGGCTCGGCGGCCAGCAACGTGTACGCGGCCAACCACACGGGGATGCTGCAGTACAACGGCACCGCGTGGTCGCACGTGCCCGCCCTGCGCTGGCGCAGCCTGTACGACGTGTGGGGATCGTCCGCGGCGAACGTGTGGGGCGTGGGCGACAAGGGCGAGCTCGTGCGGTGGGACGGCGGCGCCTGGACGCTGTTCCGCTACGACGGCACCTCCGTCGCGCCCAAGCCCCTGGGCGACTTCGGCGCGCCGGCGAGCGCGTACACCCTGCGGGGCGTGTGGGGGACGGCGGCGAACAACGTGTTCGCGGTGGGCGACAGCGGCGTGGTGCTGCGCTACAACGGCTCCGCGTGGACCCGCATGACGACGGGCACCACCGCGCAGCTCAACGACGTGTGGGGAAGCGGCCCCAGTGACGTGTACGCCGCCACGGCCACGGGGCGCCTGCTGCGCTTCAACGGCACGGCGTGGTCGTTCGTCTCGGGCGTGCAGGCGCCGGGCGCGCTGCGGGCCGTGTGGGGGAGCGCGGCGAACAACGTGTACGCGGTGGGTGACGGCGGGATGGTGGCCCGCTACAACGGTACGTCGTGGTCGCGCGTGCGCCTGCCCACGCGCGATGTGCTGTACGCCGTGTGGGGCACCTCCGCGAGCAACGTGTACGCGGCGGGCGGCGGCGGCGCGCTGTACCGCTACAACGGCACCGCCTGGACGCCGGAAAAGGCGCACAACGGCACCAGCCTGATCCAGGGCTTCTGGGGCACCTCCACCGGCACGGACCTGTTCGCCGCCGGCGCCGGCGGAGCGATCTGGAAACGCTGACGGCGATTGATCGACGGACAGGCATCGACCGATCGCATCGGCAGATGCAAACGGGGCCGGATCTCGCGACGAGATCCGGCCCCGTTCTTCATCCCCGGTTGCACCCCCGACTTTCATCCGGTCCACCAAGCCGCCAGTCCGCGCAGGCGGACTTCGTGTGTTTGTTGCAGCGAATTCATTCGCCCGGCTGGGACTGGGCCGGTCTGCCGATCCGCTTCAGCCGTTGGCCTGCGACAGGAAGAGCTCGCGGATGTAGCCCACGGGGATGGTGCCCATGCGCATCAGCCGCTCGTGGAAGTCCTTGGCCGTGTAGGCCGCACCCCGGCGCTGCCGGTACGCCTCGCGCAGCTCCAGGATGGCGTTCTTGCCCAGGTTGTAGGTGATGGCCTGCGTGGGCCACTTGCTGTAGCGGTACATCGCCCGCTGCGCGCCCTCGCACACGGCGCGCGCGGCGGGGTCCGTGGCGGCACGGGCGCAGGCGTTGGGAAAGAAGTTCACGTTCGCCGTGAAGTAGTCCACCGCCTCGTCGAACGTCATCCGCCCCGTGTGGATGCCCACGTCCACCACGATGCGCACGGCCCGCAACAGCTGCCCCTGCAGCTCGTACAGGTACTCGCCCGGCGTGTAGAAGCCGTACGGCCGCCCCTCCGCCGCCTCGGCCATCAGCTCCTCCGCGTACAATCCCCACCCCTCGGCGGCCATGGAATCCTGCCACATGCTGGCGGAATCCTCCACGGCGCCCGGCGTGAGCCAGCGGATGTTGCTGATCCCCTGGCCGTTCTGCGTCATGAACTTGTAGTGCCAGTCGTGCCCCGGGAACCCCTCGTGGATGGCCGTGTTGGCGATGGACGCGCGGTTGTTGAGCCGCAGCGCCGCCGCGTCGTTGCCCGTGGGCGTGAGGTAGAAGCGGCCCACGCCGGACTGCTTGAAGGGCGGCGCCGGGTAGTACGCCGCGTCGATGGTGCTGCGCAGCACGGGAGGCGTGGGGTACACGTCCAGCCGGTACTCCGCCGGGATGTCGAACAGCTGCCGCTCGCGGCCGTACTCCACCGCGCGCTTGCCGGCGTCCACGTACCACTGCAGCATCTCGTCATCGTTCGCGGGCGAGTCGCTGCCCAGGTGCTCCATGACGGCGAGCACCCCCGCGTTCTTCTCGTCGCGCGTGCCGAACGGGAGGGTGAGCCCCGCCTCGCGCGCCACCTGCTCCGCCACCTGGTAGATGCGTCCCTGGTACAGCTCCGTCTGCTGCTGGCCATAGGCGAACAGCTCGGCCGCGCTGCGCGTCTCGCGCAGGTTGTTGCGCACCCGCCACTCGTACTCGCGCTCGCCCGCGGCGTAGCGGTCCGTGCGGTCGCCCGCGTACGTCCGCTGCAGGAACCCCGCGAAGCCCTCGTACGCATCCGCCGCGCGTGCCGCCGCGGCCCGCAGCTGCCGCAGCGTGGCGGGCGCGAAGGGGCGCGCGCCCAGGTAGCGCGCGGCCAGCTCTGGCAGCGTTTCGCGGAAGTACTCGGCGTTGCTGCGGCTGCCGGCCACGCCGTCGCGCTCCACCATCCGCCAGTCGGGGAGGTTCCCGGACGCCTTGCCCGCGCGCAGGTTGGCCTCCGCGGCCACGACGTAGGACGGGACGGCGTTCAGACGGCGGATGACGAGCGCCCACTCGGCCTGGGTGCCCAATAGCCCGTTGCCCGCGTCCGTCATCTGCTGGATCTGCCAGTCGACGCCGCGAAAGGACTCGGCCACGTAGGTGTCGATGGAGCGCTCGTGGTAGCGCAGGTCTTCCAGCTGGTGGATGATGAAGTTCAGCTGCGCGCCCATCACCGCGTGGTCGATGGACTCCTCCGGCGCAAGCCGCGACGGCTCCATGGCCTCCAGCGCGCGCTTGGTCTCCCAGTAGAACGCGCGCTCCGCCCGGAGCGCCGCGGGACGGTAG
>DATING010000150.1:0-1788 GCA_035474555.1 Longimicrobium sp.
CGCAGGTGGACTTCGTGTGCTCGTTGCAGCGAATTCATTCGCCCGGCTGGACGTCTGCCGCGGCTCCGTTCTCCCCTGCGGTTCTGATCACGGCTGGGGGTGTGCCGCGGCTCCGTTCTCTCTGCTATTCCGATCACGATCGGACGTGTGCCGCGGCCCCGTTCTCCGTGCGATTCTGATCACGGGCGGGAAGGTGTGCCGCGGTCACCATCCGCCGGATGAGCCGCCGTCCTGCACGGGCGGGTAGATCCTTCGGTCGGCGCCGTAGATCGTGCACGGGCAGGATCCGGCGGCGCCTCCCTCAGGAAAACAAATCGGCTGCGGGCAGATCGTCGAGCGTCAGCGCGCGGCGGGGGCGATGTCGACGGCGATGCCGCGCCACCGGCCCTGGTTGAACCGCACCACGCTCAGCAGGCAGCGCGCGACGTGGCCCGCGAAGATGGCCAGCCAGATGTCCAGCGCATCCAGCACGCCGAACTGCTGCACGAAGAAGCAGATCCCCAGCGGGATCGCCACCTGCGAGATGATGGAGATGTACAGCGGGCTGCGCGTGTCGCCCGTGCCCTGCAGGCCGCCCGTGTAGGTGAGCGCCACGGCGATGAACACGCCCGACAGGCTCAGCACCCGCAGCAGCTGGGTGCCGATCTCCACCACGGCCGGCTCGTCCATCCCAAAGATGGAGAGCAGCTGCCGGGGAAAGATCATGAACAGGGCTCCGATGACCGCCGCGCCGAAGAACGCAATCCGCGCGGCCACGGCCACCCCCTCCACGGCCCGCTGCGGCTGCCCCGCGCCCAGGTTCTGCCCGGCGATGGTGGCCGCGGCGCCCATCAGCCCCATGGCCGTCCACGTGATCATGGAGAACAGCTGCGAGTACGACACGGCGAACGCCGCCTGCGCCGCGGCACTCTGCGCCAGCGAGCCGATGAAGCCCAGCATGAGCACGCCGCCCACGTTCATGGCGATCCCCTGGATCCCCGTCGGCAGGCCAAAGCGGAAGAGCGAGCGGATGACGGTCCAGTCCGGGCCCCACCCCTGCCCGCGGGGAAAGCGCACCACCCAGCCGCCGCTCCACAGCTTCCACGTGCCGTACACGGCGATGAGCCCCGTGGCGATGGCCGTCCCCATGGCCGAGCCTACCGTGCCGAACGCGGGGATGGGCCCCACGCCGGCGATGAAGACGATGTTCAGCACCAGGTTCAGCAGCGTCATGGCGATGCCCAGCACCATGGGCGTGCGGGCGTCGCCGGCGGCGCGCAAGGCACCGCTGATCATGAAGAAGAAGAGCATGCCGCTGCTGCACGTGAACATCACCCGCAGGAACGGGAGCGCCTCGGCCTTTACGGCGGGGGCGGCGTTCACCAGGTCCAGCAGGTACGGCGACAGCACGTAGCCCAGCGGCGCCATGATCCCCAGCGAGATGCCGATGGAGGTGAGGAACGCCTGGTAGACGGTGCGGTCCGCCTTTTCCTCGTCGCCCGCGCCCACGAAGCGGGCCACCAGCACGCTCATCCCCATGAACAGCGAGCTGATGAAGGCGATGATCATGATGTACAGCTGCAGCGACACGCCGATGGCCGCGTTGCCCGCGAACCCCACCATGTGCCCCACCACCACGTGGTCCACGATCCCCTGCATCCCCCCGATGAAGTTGGTGAGCATGGCGGGCCACGCGAGCTTCCACACCGTGGGCCGCAAGGGCCCCTCGATGATGGACCGGTCGTAGCGGCCCTTGGACGCGGGGGCGGCCGGGGCAGGGGGCGGGGGAGCGGTGCTGGCGGGCGGAGC
>DATING010000151.1:0-10728 GCA_035474555.1 Longimicrobium sp.
CCCTCCGGCAGCGGCACCCACAGGTACATGGTGCCGCACGGGCTGGGCACGTCGAAGCCGGCGTCGCGCAGCGCCTCCACGGCGGCGTCGCGGCGGGCCTGGAAGGTGGCCACGTTGCGCGGCACCCACTCCGCGTGCGACCGCAGCGCCGCCACGCCCGCGTGCTGGATGGTGAACGGCAGCCCCGTGTCGGCGAACGTCTTGACCCGCGTGAGCGCCTCGATCATCTGCGGGTTGCCCACCGCCCAGCCGATGCGCCACCCCGTCATGTTGTACGTCTTGCTGAGCGAGTGGAACTCGATCGCCACGTCGCGCGCGCCTTCGATCTCCAGGATGGACGGCGGCCGGTACCCGTCGAACGCGATCTCGGAGTACGCGTTGTCGTACGCCAGGATCACGTCGTGCGCGCGGCACCACGCCACGCACTCCTCCAGGTACTCCCGCGGCGCAATGGCGGCCGTGGGGTTGTTGGGGTAGTTCAGGTACAGGATCTTCGCGCGCCGCGCCACGTCCGCCGGGATGGAATCCAGGGGGATCAAAAAGTCGTGCTCCGGGCGCAGGGGCACGATGTACGGCTCGCCGCCGGCCAGCACCGTGCCCCCCAGGTACGCCTGGTAGCCCGGGTCGGGGACGATGGTGACGTCCCCCGGCTCCAGGTAGGCGAACGGCAGGTGAAAGATCCCCTCCTTGCTGCCGATCAGGGGCGCCACGTCGCGCATGGGATCCACCTCGACCCCGAAGCGCGTGCCCATCCACCGCGCGATCTCTTCGCGGAACTCCACCAGCCCCAGCTGAAAGGAGTAGCGCGAGTTGCCGGGATCGGTCGCCGCCGCGCCCAGCGCCTCCACGGCGGCGGGCGGCGGGGCGAGGTCGGCGTCGCCCGTGCCCAGGTCGATGACGTCCACCCCGCGCGCCTTGAGGTCGCGCTTGATGCCGGGGACGTCCGTGAGCGGGTACGGCGGAAGGCTCGTGAACCTGCGGGCCAGCTGGGGCATGTCGGTGCGATCCCGGAAAGTCAGGCGTGAGTGGGCGCGGGCTCGTCGCCCGGCCGGTCGAACAGCATCCGCAGCACCAGCAGCACCCCGCCGATGGTGATGGCGATGTCGGCCACGTTGAAGATGTACGGAAAGAAGTGGACATAGATGAAGTCCGTGACCCCGCCGTCCATCAGCCGGTCGCCCAGGTTGCCCAGCGCGCCGCCCAGCACCAGCGCGCCGGCCGCGTGGATCCACCGGTCTTTCGTCTGCCGCATGATGCTGATGGTGGCGCCGATCCCCACGAGCGTCAGCAGGGCCAGCAGGGGCATCCGCACGGCGACGGGCAGGTCGCGCAGCCACCCCCAGGCGATGCCCGTGTTGATGTTGTGCTGAAAGCTCAGCAGGCCGTCCACGATGGTGTGCCGGTCGCGCAGCGGAAGGCGCTGCTGCACGACGGCCTTGGTGATCCAGTCGGCGGCGACGATGCCGGCGATGACCACGGCCAGGCGGCGGTTGCGGGACAGCATCATGGGGCCTGCACGGGGTTGCGGAGAATGCCGGCGCCGGGGATTTCCACCTCCACGACGTCGCCGGGCGACAGGGGCGATACGCCGGCCGGGGTGCCCGTGGCGATCACGTCGCCCGGCTCCAGCGTCATCACGGCGGAAATGTACTCGATGAGCACGGGGATGGAGAAGGCCATGTCCGCCGCGCGCCCGTGCTGCCGCACCTGGCCGTTCACCCGGCAGATGACCTCCAGCCCGTCGCGGTCGATGCCGTCCAGGGGCACCATCGTCCCCAGCGGGCAGAAGGTGTCGAACCCCTTGCCGCGGGTGAACTGCACGTCGGCCTTCTGCAAATCGCGCGCGGTCACGTCGTTCAGGGGCGCGATGCCGGCCACGTAATCCCACGCCTGTGCCGCACCCACGTACCGCGCCGTGCGGCCGATGACGACGGCGATCTCGCCCTCGTGCTCCACGCGCTGCGACTGCGGCGGCAGCACGATGGCCTCGCCGTCCGCGATGAGCGACGACGGCGGCTTGAGGAAGAGGAGCGGCTGCTTGGGCATGTCGTTGCCCAGCTCGCGGGCATGCTCGAGGTAGTTGCGGCCGACGCAGACGATCTTGCTGGGGCGAGGCAGGGTCACGGATGAACTGCGGGTTACAGGTTACGGGTTACGGATGAACTGCGGGTTACAGGTTACAGGTTACAGGGGACAGCGGGCAACGACGGGTGCGGTGCGGGGGCGGGCCATCGCCTCCCCGGCACCTTTCCGTCCAGGCGGTTGAAACCGCGGCTACGACTGCACAAAGTCCGCCTTCGCGGACTGGGCGCTGCGCGCCGGGGTTCACCGCACCGGCGCCGCGTGTTTTGACTTCCGGAGGGAGCGCCTCGCGATCCCGCCCGTGCACGATCTGCGGGCGCGACCGAAGGATCTCCTCTCCCGCTGCGACGGCCGCCACGGTGACGGCACTCGCCCCCCGGAGCAGGTGAAGCCTCACGCAGTTTGTGAGGCTTTCCGCCGTTGTTGCGGCGAATTCATTCGCTCCGTCGCAATGCCCGCCAGACGCCACGAAACCGGAACCCCGCGCGGCACCCAGGGCAGTTGCAGGCTGTCCCCTGTAACCTGTCCCCTGTCCCCCGCAGTTCCGCAGTTCCCGCGGTTCCGCCCGTCACCCCGCTCGCCGCGCCTCCGTCCGCTCCCCGTAGAACCGCAGCATCTGCTCCTTCACGACCTTCCACGGCCCCTTCACCAGGGGCGCGGGCGGCAGCGAATCCACGAAGTACCGGCCGTAGGTCTTCTTCACGATGCGGCCGTCCAGCACCAGCACCACGCCGTAGTCGTCGCGCGAGCGGATCAAGCGGCCAAAGCCCTGCTTCATCCGGATGGCGGCGTGGGGGAGCATGTACTGCACGAACGAGTTGCCCCCCATCTGCTCGATGGCCTCGATGCGCGCGGCCGTCACGGGCTCGCTGGGCACCTTGAAGGGCAGCTTGGGGATGATCAGTCCCCGCAGCGGCTGCCCGGGCACGTCCACGCCCTCCCAGAAGCTCGTGGTCCCCAGCAGGATGCCGCGGCCGGACTCGGCGAAGCGCTCCACCAGCTGCGCCCGCGGCGCCTCGCCATGCACGAACAGGGGCCACTCCAGGTCCGCCTTGCGGGCGCGCAGCTCGCTGGCCACGTGCCGCAGCGCCCGGTAGCTCGTGAAGAGGACGAAGATGCCGCCGTCGCTGATCTTCGCAAGCTCCAGCGTGGCGCGGATGGTGGCCTCGTCGTGCCGCGTATCGTACTCCCCCGCGGGCATGGGCAGGTCCGTGGGCACCACCAGCAGCGTCTGCTCGCCGTAGTCGAACGGCGAGGGAAACACGTCCTCCTGGACGTTGAACTCCTGCTCGAAGAAGGTGCCGATCCCCAGCCGCTGCCGCATGAAGCGGAAGTTGTTCTGCGTGGCCAGGGTGGCGCTGGTCAGGATGACCGTGGGCACCTTCTCGAACAGCGTGTCGCGCAGCACGGCGGACAGGTCCAGCGGCGCCGCATTCAGCGTGAGGTTGCCCTCGCGGCCGTCGCGCGGCGGCTGCCGCTCCATCCACCGCACCAGCTTCTGCTCGCTCTCCCCCGGCCGCAGGGCGCCGCGCAGGCCGTCCGCCGCCGCGCCGATGCGGTTGCCGGCGCCCTTGATCTCCACCAGCTGCGCCTCCAGCCCCTGCTTCATCTGCTCGTCGGCCTGCACGCGCTCGCGCAGCTGCTCGAACCCCGCCGTGAGCCCCGTCAGGTTGTCCAGCAGGCCGCTGAGCGCGTCGTCCAGCCCCAGAACCCAGATGGGGTGCGCGTCGAAGTTGTCCTCCAGCCGCACCACCGGGTCGCTCCCCGCGAACACGTCGGAGAGGAACGAGAACACGGCCGCCGCCCGCTCGCGCGCGCCCTCCAGCGCGGGAAGGAGCGTTTCGTCGATGATGTTCAGCGCAGATTGGGCGTTCAGGTCGTTCTTGATCGCGGCGATGGCGTTGCGGAACGAGGGGAGCACGCCCTTGCCGCGCGTTTCCAGCCGGCGCAGCGTGCGAAAGATGCCGCGGCGGGAGACGGTGGAGCCCAGGTGGCTGGTGGCCGCCTCTTCCAGGTTGTGCGCCTCGTCCAGCACCAAGCGACGGTAGTGCGGCAGCACGGCCGGCGCCGTGTAGTTGCCCTGCAGCCGGCGCACGGCCAGGTCGCTGAAGAGCAGGTGGTGATTGACGACGAGCACGTTCGCCTGCGCGGCGTCGCGCCGGGACCGCTGGTAGTGGCAGTCCTGGAAGTGCGGGCACTTGGCGCGCAGGCACACGTCCGTCTCGCTCTGCACCTCGTCCCACACCTCCGCGCTGGGGCGGAAGGGGAGGTCGCTGAGGGATCCGTCGCCCGTCGCCTGCATCCAGTCCAGGATGCCGCGCAGCTCCGCCTGCTTCTCCGGCTCGAAGAGGGTGGCGGCGCTCGCCTTGGCCAGCAGGGCGCGGCGGATGGAGACGTAGTTGCTGCGCCCCTTGACCAGCGCGAAGCGGAACGGCTCGCCCAAGGCCCGGCGCAGCAGGGGCAGGTCCTTGTCGAACAGCTGCTCCTGCAGGTTGATGGTGTTGGTGCTCACCACCGTCCGCTCGCCGTTCTGCAGGGCCCAGCGGATGGCGGGGAGCAGGTAGGCGATGGACTTGCCCGTCCCCGTCCCCGCCTCGGCCACGCCCACGCCGCCCGTGTTGTACAGCCCCGCGATCATCCGGCTCAGCGCGCGCTGGGCGGGGCGGTCCTCGTAGCGGGGATGGCGGACGGCGAGCGGCCCCGTGGGTCCCAGGTCCGCGTCGATGGCGTCCAGGTCCAGCGGCTCGTGCTCGTCCGGGTCGGGCGGCTCCACGACGACGTACAGCTCGCTGGCGTCGTTGTCCGTGATGGCGAAGCCCACCCCCAGCTCCCACAGCCGCGCCGCCACGCCAAAGTCCGCCTCGGACGGCTCCAGCAGCCCGGACGGGTGGTTGTGGATGAGCATCCCCGGCTGCGGCGGGTCCTTGACCAGGGCCAGGACGGCGCTGGCGTGGCCGCGGGCCAGCACGCGCGGCTCCACGAGCTCCGCGCCCTCGGCCACGCGCGCGATGAAGCACACCTCGTTGCCCCGGGCGCGCGCGATCTCGCGCCGGATCAGCTCGGCGGCTGCGGCGGACAGGAAGTGCTCTACGGCGCTGCGGGGCGGAGCGGTGTTCATGATCCCACGGTAAAACACGGAGCGCCGGGAGCGGCGGACTCCCGGCGGTACACCATCGATCGAGTTTGGATCAGTCGCGCTGCCAGCGGACCTCGCCGTCGGCCTCGGGCGCCACGGCGGCGCGCAGGATGGCGATCAGCCCCGTGTCGGCGCCGCTTTCCTCCAGCAGGGCCAGCGTGGGCTCGTCCACGTAGTAGCTGGTGTCCGTCGGGCTTTCCTCCTCGAACTGCTCGCGGATGAAGGCGAACTGCTCCTCGTTGATCTCGCCCGCCACGGCGCCGTCCTGGCCAATGATCCTGATCACGTACGCTGCCTGTTCGTCCGGGGATGAAAATGGATGCGATGCACGCCCGCCGTCACTCGCCGATGGCCTCGGCGGGGTCCGACTCGGCGAGGGCTTCGCGGAGGGACTCCTCGTCGCCGCTCTCCACGTCGTCCTCCAGCAAAAAGCCCAGCCGTACGGGCTCCGCGGGGTCCTCGGGGCACTGGAAGCGCGCCGCGAAGATGCCCAGCTCCGTGGGGGAGGGATGGCCGTACTGGATCTCCACCAGCCAGCTCCGCCCCTTGTCGTCCTGAAAGATCGCCTTGCCGTTCGGCATCCGTCTGTCGCCGTGCTGATTGGAAGTTGGTGGAGGCCGAACGCGGCGCCCGCCGGGAAGGATAACATCTCCCCGGCGGGCGCGGTATGCGTGCGATGGATCAGGCAGGCGGAATCAGGGTTCCGGGGCAGCGTCCGCCGGCTGGCCCGGCTCGCCTGCCCGCAGCCGCTGCAGCGCTTCGCCGAGTTCCGCCACGCTGGGCGTGCCGAGGAGGCCGGCGCGGTCCGTCGTGTAGTCGCCCGAGCCCGTCTCGAACTGCTGGAGGAAACGAACCATTCCCACCGGCCCGAGCTCACGGGCAAGGGCGTCCAGCCCCATGCGGCGGATCTCTTCCATCGGCATCGTCGAGGCGCTCATTCGGTCACCAGGCTCCGCAACCAGGTCAGTGGATTCATGACAGGCACGCCAAGCTCGTTGTGCAGCCGGCGTGCGCGCCGTACAAAGCGGTCATCAGTGGTGAGGAGGACATCAGCGACTGCAGCTTCAGCACACGCGATGTGGAGCGCATCATAGGCTCCGAATCCCAGTGATTCCAGCTTCGTGCCACGCCGCAACTGATCCTCTCCAACAGAAACGTGATAGGTGCCGGCACTAACCAGTACCTCTACGCGCCGTCGCCGTTCCACGTCCCGGAGACCGGCAACCTCAAGGTCGATGGCTTCACTCCGGACCAATTCCCATTCTCCGCGGACGACGTGCCCGAGTATGAGCAGCACCGCCTCGGACTCCAGACGGATGCGGTCCTGGGTCTGATCGTCGAAAGGGCGGCTGAAACAGCAGTTATCCAGGTAGATGAGGGCCATGCGTTGGGCGAATCGGGCGCTCAGGCGGCCGCGAGCAGGGGCGCCGGCGCGATGTCGTGAAGCTCCTGGAGCACCTCGAGAACGGCGTGGTGGTCGTCCGCGGGATCGTAGCCGATCAGCTCGATGTTCATGCGCTTGAGCAGGTGATCGGATTCGAACGTGCCGGGATTGGGCACCAGTGCATAGTGCGCGGGAACATAGTTTTCGAACAGCAGCGTCAGCTCGCGGAGAATGAGGCTGAAGTCCGGGTCCCGCAGGCTGTATCCCACGAACAGCAGCTTGTAGTTCAGGAACACCCCGAAGAGCAGCGCGCGTACGTGCGGGCTGCGCAGCAGCATGTGGTCGTAGTCGCGGGCGGTGAGAATGATGCTGCCGGAAGCCATGATGTCGCCGTGCATCTTGAAGATGAACAGCTCGTCGTTGAAGAGCGCTTCCGCCATTGGCGGGAGCACGTCGTGGGTGAAGGTGCTCGGCGCCCAGCTGCGCACCTGGGTAATAGTCGTCTCCAGCAGGCGGTCGTAGTTGGTGGTGATGATCCCGCGGTAGTCCGTGGCGGCGATGAGCTTGTGGGCCTCCGTCGTGGGCACGCGTCCGCCGAGCACGTCCTTGAGCAGTCGCGCGTACTCGGCCGTACCGAGCGTCTCGCGGGCGAACTCGGCGAGCATGAAGTAGTCGCCGCGTGCCTCGATCGCATCCAGCCCCTCCAGGCGCGCGTTGGGCCTGCGCCTGGCCTCGCCCACCAGGAGGTCGATGAGCTGGCTCCAGCTTGGATAGCCCGCGAGCGCGGAGAGACCGGATCCCAGGAACAGTACGCACTTTCGCGCACGTACTGCGTCGATGAGCGGATCGGGAAGCGATACGGACATGCGGGCTCCTCGGTGACGGCCGGGGTCGGCGGACCGGGGAATATATCGGGCGAATCGTCCAGCAGTCCACAGCCCTCCCGGGGGCCACTCCGAAGGGGCCAGGTAGACCGCAATCTGCCGAAATCCATGTGCACCAAGGACATACGCCCAGCACCACCCGGGCGCGGAGGCTCGCGTATCGGACATTCGCACCCGGATCGCCACAACTCCGCCACCGCCGGTACACGGCCAATGAATTCCCTTTTCCGCCGCTTACCGTTAGAATAAGACTTTGTTTCACCTCTTCACGCCTTCACCGCACGGTTGCCATGCGCAAGCTGAAGCTGGACGTGAGCGCGCTCCGGGTCGAGTCGTTCGAGGCGTCGGAAGGACGCGGGCCGCAGCCGGGCACCGTGCGCGGCAACGACGCCACCCCCGCGTGCAGCGGCGAGGAAAGCTGCGGAGAGAGCTGCGACTTCACCGTCTGCATGGAAACCTGCCTGTGCGCCGACACGTCGCCGCGCCCCTCGTGCGATGCGTGCTCGTGGAACGGCGGCTGTTGAACGATCGATCCCGCGGCCTGTCCGTAGCCGCACACCCCTCCCATCACCCCCAGGACGTCCGATGAAGAAGCTGAAGCTGGATTTGAGCGCGCTGCGCGTGGAGACGTTCGTGGCGGGCGCGGAGCGCGCACCGTCCGTGGGAACCATACGGGCCA
The DNA here is from genome assembly GCA_035474555.1 of Longimicrobium sp. Taxonomy (GTDB): domain Bacteria; phylum Gemmatimonadota; class Gemmatimonadetes; order Longimicrobiales; family Longimicrobiaceae; genus Longimicrobium. The sequence continues at coordinate 8,166 of DATING010000151.1, forward strand.
ACGCGAGCGGCGTGGAAAGCTGCGGACCCGTCACCTACTGCGCCGACACCTGCTTCTGCGCAGACACGTCGCCGCGCCCGTCGTGCGACGACTGCTCGTGGCAGGACTGCTCGGGCGGCGAGAGCTGCGACTTCACAAACTGCCTCACCTGCCTGTGCCCGCACACGGGGTCGCAGCCGACATGCGATCCCTACTTGTAGATGGACTGCAACTCGTTCGACGTGGCCACCTGTCCTTGACCGCATCCATCATCCAAAGGAACCCGGTGAAGAAGCTCAAGCTGGACATCCAGGCACTTCGCGTCGAGTCGTTCGAGGCGGCCGTGTCGGGCGGGCCGCAGATCGGCACGGTGCGCGGCAACGCGGAGTCCTACGACGCGTGCAGCGAAGCAAAGGGGTGCAGCGACGAAGACAGCTGCGCCATCACCAACTGCCTCACCTGCCTGTGCCCGCACACGGGGCCGCAGCCGTCGTGCGATCCCTGCTCGTGGATGGACTGCAACTCCTTCGACGTGACCACCTGCCCGTGACCGTATCCATCACCCAAAGGAACCCGATGAAGAAGCTCAAGCTGGACGTGCACGCGCTGCAGGTGGAGTCGTTCGAGGCGGCCGTGTCGTTCGCCCCGCGGATCGGCACGGTGGGCGGCAACGCGGCAACGTCCGCCTGCGAACCGGAGCCCATCACCCAGGGCGCGACGTGCGAGGGCGAAAGCTGTGTGGAGACCGCGTGCGCCACCTGCCTGTGCCCCTACAGCGGCCCCATGCCGTCGTGCGATCCCTGCTCGATGTTCGACTGCACCTGGAATCCCGAATTCTGCTGACCGGCACGGCGGCACGGGCGCCTGTCCGTGCCCCTACTCCATCCACGGAAAGAAGCACGATGAAGAAGCTCAAGCTGGACATCCAGGCACTTCGCGTCGAGTCGTTCGAGGCGCTCGTGACGGGCGCTCCGCAGATCGGCACGGTGCGCGGCAACGGGGACACCCCCGCCTGCGATGCCGAGGTCATGACCCAGGGCCCCACCTGCGAGGGAGAAAGCTGCGTAGAGACGGCGTGCGCCACCTGCCTGTGCCCCTACAGCGGCCCCATGCCGTCGTGCGATCCCTGCTCGATGTACGATTGCACGTGGGATCCCGCCTTCTGTTGACCACCCATCCGCCCACAAGGACCCAGCCGACATGAAGAAGCTCTCGCTGCAGCTGGACCAGCTGGCCGTGGAGTCGTTCGCGACGGCGGCCTCGCCCGCGCCGCGCGGAACGGTGCAGGCGCACGCCACCCAGATCGACCCCACGTGCGGGCCGGAGAACACCTGCGGTCCCTTCACCTGCGGCAACGCGTACTGCGTACGGGATACGTACGACCCGGAGTTCTGCGGCGGGAGCATTGGCTGCCCGCCGTGCTCGGGCGGCGGCGGGCCCACGGGCCAGCTGAGCTGCGCGGGGTGCACCACGTTCGACTACACGCAGCAGGGCGGCGACACCTGCGCCTTCTGCATGAGCCGCGAAAGCGACTCGCCCGAGCGCTGCCGCTGCATCTGACCGGCCCCGCGCGCCGGGGGGCGAACCGCGGCGCGCATCCATCCCCTCCCAGGAAGAGGACACGATGAAGAAGCTGAAGCTGGACGTGGAGGCGCTGCGGGTGGAGTCGTTCGGATCGTCCGTGGAGCGGGCGCCGGAGATCGGCACGGTGATGGGCAACGACGCGACCTCCCTGTGCTCGGGGCAGCCGAGCTGCCAGTACACGGTCTGCCAGAACACGTGCTACTGCCCCTACTCCACCGTCTGCCAGACGAACGACCCCGCGCGCTGTCCATAACCGCGCGGTCAGGAATCCGGATTAGGACGCGGCCCCCGGCGCACTTCGCCGGGGGCCGCCGTCCGTATGGGGGACGTCGATGATCACGCCCTGTATGCGACCCATCCCCGGAACGTGAAGCCCGCGTAGAACAGCTCCACGCCGGCGAATCCCGCATCGCGGAGCATGGCCTCGTCCTGCTCCGGCGACAGGAGCGGCAGACGCTGGCCGATGGCCGTGATCGCGCTCTCCGCGTTCGCGGCGGGGATGCCGGACGCCACCGCGAAGGCGGCGTAGCGAGCGAGCCACCTGGCCTTTTCCCCGTCCTGCTGCGGAAAGCTGTGGTGGGCGACGACGAACGGGGCGCCGGGCTTCAGCCGCCGATGCACCTCGGCCAGCGTGTGCCGGCGCTCGTCTTCGGAGAGGAAGTGCAGGGTCAGCAGGCACGTCGCCGCGTCGAACGGACCCGCGGGCGCGGTGTCGACGTAGCCCGGGTGCAGGTCGGCGAGAGAGGCGAGCGGGCCGAGCGTACGCTCGGCCAGCGCGAGCATCTCCGCGGATGGATCGACGCCGCAGAAGCGCCACCCGGGCTGCGCGTCGGCGAACGCCTTCAGCTCCAGCCCGCCGCCCGCGCCCACCACGAGCACGCGGGCATCGTCCCGGACCCGTTCGGCGATCAGCAGCCCCGCCATCCGCTGGAGGCCGTGGAAGCCGGGCACCTGGCGCACGGGACCTTCCGCGTACCGGGCGACGGTCTCGGGATCCGAA
>DATING010000152.1:0-2161 GCA_035474555.1 Longimicrobium sp.
TCGCAGTCGGGGATGGAGTTCTGGCTGCTGAACGCCACGCTCTTTGCCGCCGCGCGCAACGCCCACCTGCAGGCGGCCGCCGCGGCCCCGCATCCCGCGCGGTGAGGCCCTGGGTGATCGTCGCCGGCGACTTCGTCCGGACGGGGGGGATGGATGCGGCCAACCACGCGCTGGCGTCGTTCCTGGCCCGGAGCGGGCGGGAAACGCACCTCGTGGCCCACCGCGTGGCGGACGACCTGGCCGCGCTGCCGGGCGTCCACGTCCATCGCGTGCCGCGTCCGCTGGGCTCGCACACGCTGGGATTTCCCCTGCTGGACCGCGCCGGCCGCCGCGTGGCGCGGTCGCTGCGGGCGCGCCGGCCCGTGGTGCTGGCGAACGGGGGCAACTGCCGCGCGGGGAACGCGGCCTGGCTGCACTACGTCCACGCGGCGTACGCGCCGGAGATCGCGGGCCGTCCCGTGCGGCGGATGATCGCCAGTGCCGCGCGCCGCGCCGCGCTGCGGGACGAGCGCGAGGTCGTCCGGGCCGCGCGCGTGGTCGTCGGCAACTCGGCGCTGACGGCGCGGCACGCCGTCGATCTCCTCGGCGCGGACGCGGACCGGGCGTACTTCGTCCACTACGGCGCGGACCCCGAGCGCTTCCGCCCCCCGACGGCGGACGAGCGTGCGGAGGCGCGGCGGGCGCTGGGGTGGACGGACGCGCGGCCGGCGGTCGTCTTCGTCGGGGCGCTGGGGGACCGGCGCAAGGGATTCGACACGCTGTTCGCGGCGTGGGCGGCGCTCTGCGCGGACGGGGCGTGGGACGCGCGGCTGGTCGTCGTGGGTGCGGGGGGCGAGCTGGAGGCGTGGCGGCGGCGGGTCTCCGAGGCGGGGCTGACGGACCGCATCGACTTCCTGGGCTTTCAATCCGACGTCCGCCGCGTCCTGTGGGCCGCGGACGCGCTCGTGGCCCCGACCCGGTATGAGGCGTTCGGCCTGGCGGTGCAGGAAGCGCTCTGCTGCGGGCTGCCGGCCCTCGTCAGCGCGGACGCGGGGGTGGCGGAGCGCATCCCCCCGTCGATGCGCGACCTGCTGGTCCCCGACCCGGACGACGCGGCGGACCTGGCGCGGCGGCTGCGTGCGTGGCGCGGGTCGATCGGCATCCACCGCAGTGCGGCCCTCGCCCTCTCGGCGGAGCTGCGGACGCGCACCTGGGACGACATGGCGGGGCTGATGGCGACCATCATCGAGGAAGGGACGGCGTGACGGAGACCGCGACGGCACCCCACGCCGGCTTCACCCCGACGGGCGCCTGCTGGATCTGCGGCGGGCGCGAGATGGCGCCCGTGACGCGCGCCATCTTCGAGTTCAGCGCCTACGCGGAGCAGGACCCCGAGCTGGCGCGCTACACGGGCGCCACGGTGGAGCTGGTCCGCTGCGCGTCGTGCGGCTTTGGGCAGCCGGCGGCGCTGCCGGCTTTGCCGGACTACTTCGGGCGGATGTACGACCAGCGCTGGTCGGAGGAGTGGATGGAGGCGGAGTATCGCGAGGGGACCAAGGACCTCATCTTTCGCGAGACGCTGGCGGACCTGGCGCGGCGCATCCCGGCGGAGCGGCGGACGCTGCTGGACCTGGGCGCGCACGTGGGGCGGCTGATCGGGCTGGCGGCGCAGGCGGGGTGGCGCGCGGAGGGGATCGAGCTGAACCCGCGGACGAGCGCCTACGCCGCGCGCGCCACGGGCCTGCCCGTGCACCGGGCGGACCTGCGCGACCTGCAGGCGGAGGGGCGCCGCTACGCCGCCGTGACGCTGGTGGACGTACTGGAGCACATCGCGGAGCCGGTGGGCGCGCTGCGGGCCGTGCGCGGGGTGCTGGAGCCGGGCGGATGGATCGCCGTGAAGGTGCCGCACGGGCCCAACCAGCTGCTCAAGGAGAACCTGCGCGACCGCGTGTTTCCCAGCTACCGCGGGACGGTGGCGGACAACCTGGTGCACGTGAGCCACTTCACGCCGCGCGCGTTGCGGATGGCGCTGGAGCAGGCCGGCTTCGCGGACGTGGAGATTCGCACCGCCGCCCCCGTGCTGCCGCCGGAGACGCCCGGCGCTCGCCGCGCCGCGCGCGTGGCGTTCCTGCGCGGCACGACAGCCGCGCGGCTGTCGTGCCGCGCAGGAACGCCACGCGCG
>DATING010000153.1:0-6133 GCA_035474555.1 Longimicrobium sp.
GTTCTCCCCTCTCCGCGCGCAGTTTGCGCGGGGAGGGGCCGGGGGAGGGGCGCTCCGCCGCCGCGGCGATCCATCCTCCTCGTCCGAAGTTCTCCCCCCCTCCCGCCACGGACCCCGCCACGGAGCGGGGGAGGGGGGCCCTCCGTCCGTGCTGGAGAGTCCGCTTCGCGACCGCGATTTCAGCATCAACGAAAACGGCGCGGAGCCAGGGGCTCCGCGCCGTTTCGTTTTTCAGAGGTCCTCGTCCAGCTCGTCCAGGTCCTCGTCGTCCTCGTCGTCGAGGTCGTCGTCGTCCTCGTCTTCGTCTTCGGGAAGGTCGAACAGCCGCTCTTCCCAGCCCTCGTCCTCATCGTGCAGCCCGCGCCGCGCGACGATCACACCCTCGCTGCCCATCATCGAAATCCTCCCGTCCGGGTTTTCTCTTGGATGCCTGACCGGCTTTTCCCACAGCACAGCATGGACCACGGCCACCACCACGACGTCCTCGCACGAATCCAGCCCGCCCGCGCCCGCAATCCGGAACTGATATCACCTGCCCGCGCCCGCGTCAATCGCCATCGTTCCGCGATGGTGCACGGGGTGCACATCCGCCGCCGCCAGCGAGGCTCCAGCCTGGGTTTCCGCCGTCCCGCATCCTGCAACATCCGGCGCCGTTCGCAGGGGCGCGGGTCGCGATCGATCCCCATCCGCCGGCCCCGTCTTGCGCATCCTTCCCCTGTGATGCAGGCTGCCTCGCAAAGGATGCATTCAGGTCGACTGCAGCGGGAGGGATGACGATGGGCGAGGTGCCGGACACGATGCGGGCCGTGCGGGTGCACGCGCACGGCGGGGCGGAGGCGATGCGAATGGAGGAGGTGCCCGTGCCGCGCCCCGGGGCGGGGGAGGCGCTCGTGCGGCTGGAAGCGGCCGGCGTGAACTTCATCGACGTGTACAAGCGCATGGGGCTCTACAAGGTCCCCCTCCCGGCCACGCCCGGCGAAGAGGGCGCGGGGACGGTCGCCGCCGTGGGCGAAGGTGTGGCGGACGTGCGCGTGGGCGACCGCGTGGCGTGGGCGGGCGTGGGCGGCGCGTACGCGGAGTACGCCGTGGTGCCCGCCGCGAAGCTCGTCCCGCTGCCGGAGGGGGTGAGCGCCACGCTGGGCGCCGCCGTCATGTTGCAGGGGATGACGGCGCACTACCTGGCCGCGTCCACGTATCCGCTGCGGGTGGGAGACCGCTGCCTGGTGCACGCGGCAGCCGGCGGCGTGGGCTTGCTGCTGGTGCAGATCGCCAAGCGCCGCGGCGCGCACGTCATCGCCACGGCCGGCAGCGACGAAAAGGCGGAGCTCGCCCGCGGCGCCGGCGCGGACCACGTGATCGTCTACACCCGCGAGGACTTCGTGGCGGAGACGCGGCGATGGACGGGCGGCGCGGGGCTGCAGGTGATCTACGATTCCGTGGGGAAGACGACGTTCCTCCCCGGGCTGGACCTGCTGGCGCCGCGGGGGATGATGGTGCTCTTCGGCCAGTCCAGCGGCCCCGTGGAGCCCATGGATCCGCAGCTGCTCAACCAGAAGGGCTCGCTCTTCCTGACGCGCCCCAAGCTGGGCGACTACATCCTGACCCGCGACGAGCTGCTCTGGCGCGCGGGCGAGCTGTTCGCGTGGATCGCGGCCGGCGAGCTGTCCGTGCGCGTGGGCGCCGAGTTCCCGCTGGCGGAGGCCGCGGAGGCCCACCGCGCGCTGGAGGGCCGCCGCACGACGGGCAAGGTGCTGCTGCGGGTGGCAGACGAGTAGCTACGCAGCGTCTGCCTTGCTCCCGAAGGCTTGCCGGAGTGCCTGGTGAAAGCGCGGCGCATGCTGCGCCGTCCACTCGATGAGGGCCGTCAGGTGATCGGGATCGTCCGTGACTGACCCTTTCGTGTAGAGCGCCACGCGGCAGGCGCGCTTCCCCCGGAGTGGTTCCCATTCCAGCTCGGCGCCCACGGCGGCCTGGATCGCCGCCTGGTCCGCCAGCAGTCGTTCGAAGATCGCGTCGTTCTCCGCCGCCTCGCCGGTGTCGATGTAGCACTCCAGCCGCAGGCGCTGTCCCCGGGCAAATGAGACGACAAGGTTCCATCCCTCACGCGGGTAGCTGGCGATCGTGAGCCAGTTCAGCCCCAGCGGGTTCAGTTCATGGAGCGGGAAGCCGGGAATCTCGCGAAGCCGGCGCTGAACCGCGCTGAAGAAGCGGATGTACGCCTGCTCGCGGTCGCGCGCCCGCGCAAACGTGACGCGCTCCATGGTCATGTTGATCGAGATCACGCGCCAGTTGACTTTGAGCCACTGCTCGGACTGCACGTGCATGGTCGCGTCGTTCGCCCACCAAGCGCGGTGGTTGCGCGCGGTGGCGGGTAGCGGAGCATCGATGATCTTCTCCACCTCGCCGAACGAGAGATCGATCCGCTCCAGCCAGCGTGGCTGCTGCGAGAGATACGCGGCGAGCGGGGCGTACTTGCTGTCGACCGCGGCGGATTCGTAGCCGCTTCGCTCCGCGTCCGCCGCGGAATCTTCCACATACTCGATCAGGGTGGCCCCGAGAGCGGAAACCGGCTGTCCCGCATTGGGCTCGATCTCCCGCGGTGCCGGGACGCCGGGATCATCATCCGTGGGAATGGGGGGATAGTTCTTGAACCATTCCGCGCAAAACCGCAGCTGGTCCCGCTCCAGGTCGCTGATGTCGGGACGGAAGTGCATCAACTTGTTGCGAGTTTCGCGCACGCCTTCGAGCATCTCCAGGAACGCGCGGTCAGGAATGCCGAACACCTCGCCCAGGGTGGCCCAGGCCTCGGGTTTGCGAGCGAGCTGGATGTACTCGTTCAGTGTGAGCCGGTCGAAGCTGCGATCGCGCTTCAATCGCTCGAACGGCTTCTCGATGCAGTCGTGAACCTCTGTATCCGTGACGGTGATGCCCCGCTGACCGCAGAACTTTCGGAAGGCTTTGCGGCAGTCGTCCCGCACCGTGTCCATCATCCCCGCGAGCGAATTGACGGCGACCTGGAGCGGCCCGTTCGGATCGGCCTCGTTCCCGCCGAACGCGATGCGGATGTGGTCCTTGAGCGTCGTCTCGATGTCCTCCACCAGGAGCATTTCCTCCGCTCGCCTGCGAAAGTACTGCGTGGTGTCGTAGTTGGTGATGATCCCCGCGATGGCCCCATCCGAACCCAGGACGAGCACCGCCGATTCCAGCAGGTCGTTCATCTTGGAGAAGAGGTCTTCGTCCACCGAGATCGTGCGGGCGGGGACCAGCGCGTCACGGACGCGCAGGTGCTCCAGCTTCGTGTTGAAGATGCGAAGGGCGCGGGCGATCGAGTTCGCCGTGACGAAGCTGGCGGGCGTGCCGTACGGTTTCCCGTTCTCCACCACCGGGAGTTGGGAGAAGTCGTGCTGGATCATGAGCGCGACCGTGTCCTGGAGCGTCGCGTTCGGCCCGATGGTGACGAGGGGCGGGTGATCCAGCGTAAGATGATGAATGGGAACGGCCATCGGATGGGCTCCGGGGAAAAGCTCCAGGTGCGGAAATTCCGTACGGCGACGCGCGTCCATTGCAGACGCCGGCAAACTATTGGCTGATTGTTGGCGCGGACAGGGGCGTGTTTCTCGCGCATCACGTGCGGAGACGGCGGGGAAGATCCAGGCATTTCCGCGGGAGCCTGCGCGGGCAGCGTGCGTATGATGAGGGGCGCCAGGATGAAACGATCTGCAATCGCCGCGGTGCTGGGCGTGGCTGCCGCGGCGGCTTCCGTCTTTGCTCGCAATCCGGCCCCGGCGCCCGCCCGGTCCGACGTGTCCGAGCCCGTGCAGTGCCGCCAGCAGCGCATCGGCGGGGCGCGCTACCGGGTGTGCGAGATCGCGCCGGCGGACGTGGCCAGGCTGCAGCTGGTGGCCCGCGACGCGCAGGGGCGGCCCGTGCGGACGATCGCGCGCGCGGACACCGTGCTCCGCGCGCGGGGCGAGCGGATGCTCTTCGCGACCAACGCCGGCCTGTACCACACCGTCGCGCTGGCGACGGGGATGCTCGTCGCGGACGGCGGACGGGTGTACTCGCCGCTCAACCGGGACGCGGGCCCGCCCAATCCCTGCCGCGTGGCGAACTTCTACTGTCCGCCCAACGGCGTGTTCTTCGTGGCTGGCGGGCGCGCGGCCGTGCTCGCGACGGCCGACTTCGCGCGGCGGCCGACGTCGGCGGCGCGGGTGGGGATCGCGACACAGTCGGGGCCCCTGCTCGTGCGGCGCGGTGCCCTGGCGCGAGCGTTCGATGCGGCGAGCCGGTCGCGGCTGGTGCGCAACGGCGTCGGCGTGCGGGCGGACGGGACCGTCGTGTTCGCCATCGCGGACGACGGGGTCAGCTTCCACCAGTTCGCCACCGCCTTCCGCGATACGCTGGACTGCGAGAACGCGCTCTTCTTGGACGGCACCATCTCGCAGCTGTACGCCGGACCGGGAACGCGGATGCCCGGCCGCGGCCGCGAGTTCGCCGCCGTATTCGCGGTGACCGAGCCGGTTGCCCCTCCACGCGCCGCGGAGGATCGGTGACCCCGGGGCGGGGCGTCTTTCCTCGTTTGGAATGACCGGCCAAGTCGTTTGATTTCCTGAGGGCGCTGCCGCCGAGTGCCTGCCCATTGAAGAACCGTGGCGCCGACCGAAGGATCTTGCCTGCCATGCAGGGGATCGGCGCGGCAGCTGGGTCCTTGCCGTGCGAAGTAGATCCTTCGGTCGCGCCCAGGGATCTTGCACGGGCAGGGTCCGCGTGGGCGCTCCCTCAGGAAAACAGGTTCTTCGTCGATTTAGTTGCAGGTAGGTAGAAGAAGATGGACACCGGTCCCGCGGTTTGGCAGAATGGAGTTGTCTAGGCTCCCATTCAGCGCACTCCGAAGAACACGGTGTCCAACCTCAGTATAGCCGCCTACTACCCCTTTGCACGAGTGGTTCCGATCGATCAGGAGGTGATCGAGTTGGAGACGCGCGTGCAGAGCGTGATCATCCTCGCCCCGGCAGAAGGCGCGTTGCCGATATGCTCCGTCTGCGGGCAGGAAGGCGGGCGGATGCACATGTACGGTACGCGCCGCGTGCGGGATCTGAACCTGGCGCACGCACGCGTCGACCTCGTGGTGCCCAATCGGAAGCTGCGGTGTGCCGGCTGCCGGACCATTCGCACGGAGGGTCATGACTTCCTGTCTCCGTACCGCCGGTACACCCTCCGTTTCGAGCAGTACGTCGCGGAGCTCTGCCGCCACCTGTCGATCAAGCACGTGGCCGACCACGTCGGCCTGTCGTGGCACGCGGTCAAGGAGATCGACAAGCGCCGTCTCCAGCGGGAGGTGGGCACGCCATGCTACGACGGGCTCCGGCTTCTCGCGGTCGACGAGGTGGCCGTGCACAAAGGCCACACCTACCTGACCACTGTGCTCGATCTGGAGACCGGCCGCATCGTGTGGGTCGGCAAGGGGCGGAGCGAGGCCACGCTGGCCAGCTTCTTCGCGGAGCTGACGCCGGAGCAACGAAAGTCGATCGAGGCCGTGGCCTCCGACATGGCCGCCGGCTTTCGAAACGCGGTAGAGAAAGCCTGTCCGGACGCCGCGCAGGTCTACGATCTCTTCCACGTGGTCGCCAAGTACGGCCGCGAGGTCGTCGACGTCGTTCGCCTGGAAGAGGCGAAGAAGCAGGACGAGGCCGGCCGCAAGCTGATCAAGGGCAGCCGCTATCTGCTCCTGAAGAACGCCCCGAACCTGATCGGCTCACAGCGGAAGGCGCTGCGCGAGCTCCTTGCGGCCAACGTGAACCTGAACACCGTTTACGTGCTGAAGGACCAGCTCAAGCGGATCTGGGACTACAAGCATCCGGCGTGGGCTCGCAAGGCACTGGACCAGTGGTGTGCGCTGGCACAGGAGAGCGGGATCACAGCCTTGGCTACCTTTGCCCGCAACCTGCTGCGACACACGAAGGGAATCCTGAACCACTGCCGCTACCCGATCAACACGGGGCGCCTGGAAGGCATCAACAACAAGATCAAGGTCATCAAGCGGCAGGCGTACGGCTTCCGCGACGACGCCTACTTCATCCTGAAGATCAAGGGCGCCTTCCCCGGAGCGCTGCAACCAAATCCGCGATGAACC
>DATING010000154.1:0-8842 GCA_035474555.1 Longimicrobium sp.
CGCGCGGCGGTCTCGCCGTTTCCATCCATCATCCACCGCATCCGCACCCTCATCCATGACCATCGGTCGCATCCTGCCGCTCGCCCTCCCGATCGCCGCCGCCCTCCTCTGCTCCGCCGGCGAAGTGGCCGCACAGGAGCCGCAGACGCTCGCCATCAGCGGGTTCGCCATTGAGCACAGCATCACGGTCCCGGGCACGCCAGCCGAGGCATACGATGCCATCACCGGCGACATCTCCGGATGGTGGGATCATCACTACGCCGAGAACCCCGTCCGGCTGTACATCGAGCCGACCGTCGGCGGGTGCTTCTGCGAGATCTTCGATGCGGAAGGGAACGGTGCCCGGCACGCGACGGTGACGTACGCCGAGCGCGGCAAGGCGCTGCGTTTTGAGGGGCCGCTCGGGCTGGGTGGCAACGCGCTGACGATGGTGCACACGTACGAGTTCACGCCCGTGGCCGACAGCACGCGTGTGACGGTAAAGGTGCGCGCGTTCGGCGAGATCCAGGACGGCTGGCCGGCGGCCGTGAACGGCGTGTGGCGCCACTTCCTTGTGGAGCGCTTCAAGCCCTGGTACGAGCGCCGCCGCGCCGGGAGCTGATCGAGCCCCCATCGCATCGAAGGACGTGCGCGGGCGCGGAGAAACCCGGTCTCCGCGCCCTCCACACCTCCGCGTGACACCTGCCGTTTCTCGCCCGCCCGGACCTCTGCCCGTCGATGCGTGTACCTGGGATGCACATCCATCCCAAGTACTTGCAGAACATGAAGATGAAGATCATCGGCCGCGCGTGGAAGCGCGCGGCGGCGGCCGTTGCCCTGCTGGCCGCCGCGGCCTGCCAGGACCTGTCCACGGGGCCCGCGCCGGACGGGGACAGGCTCGCCGGCATCGACGTGTCGCACTGGCAGGGGCGCATCGACTGGGCACGCGTGGCGGATGACGGGATCGCGTTCGCCTACATCAAGGCGACGGAGGGCGGCGACTACGTGGACCCGCAGTTCGTGGCCAACTGGGACGGCGCGGCGCGGGCGGGCGTGATGCGCGGCGCATACCACTTCTACCGCCCGCAGACCGACGCCGCGGCGCAGGCCCAGCAGTTCCTCCGCACGGTGGGCGCGCACGCCGGCGACCTGCCGCCCGTGCTGGACGTGGAGGTGACGGACGGCCGATCCGCCGCCGCCATCGCCGCGGGCGTGCGCACGTGGCTGGAGACGGTGGAGCGCGCGACGGGCGTCCGGCCCATCCTCTACACGCGGGCGGGGTTCTGGAACCAGGTGGGCGGCGGATTCGGCGGATACCCGCTGTGGGTGGCGCACTACGGCGTCGCGCAGCCCGCCATCCCGGCGGACTGGGACCGCTGGACGATCTGGCAGCACTCCGACGCGGGGCGCGTGGCCGGCATCACCGGCAACGTGGACCTGAACTGGTTCGCGGGCGGGTGGGACGACCTGCGCGCGCTTGCGATCCCGTAGCCGCATCCTCGTCCCGACACGGCGGGCCCGCCGTCGCTGGCTGTACCCTGTCCCCTGTAACCTGTAATCCGCAGTTCCGCCCCGCCGTTGACGGAACCGCATCCACCGCATAGGTTTTCCGCGCACGGCCGGGTCCCGTCCAGGGCACCCGGCCGGTTCCGTTTGTGATCGCGATCAATCCAAAAGCCGGTTCAGAACGATATGCTCAAGCTGGGGATCGTGGGGCTGCCCAACGTCGGCAAGTCCACGCTGTTCAACGCCCTCACGGCGGCGGGCGCCGACGCGGCCAACTACCCGTTCTGCACCGTGGAGCCCAACGTGGGCATGGTGGAGGTGCCGGACCCGCGCGTGGACCTGCTCGCGGAGAAGGTGCAGCCGCAGCGCGTGCTGCGCGCCACCGTGCAGTTCGTGGACATCGCCGGCCTGGTGAAGGGCGCGTCGGAGGGCGAGGGGCTGGGCAACCAGTTCCTGGCCAACATCCGCGAGACGGACGCCATCGTCCACGTGGTGCGCTGCTTCGACGACGACGACGTGGTGCACGTGATGGGCGGCGTGGACCCCGTGCGCGACCGCGAGGTCATCAACCTGGAGCTGGCGCTGGCGGACCTGGCCGTGGTGGAGAAGCGGCTGGAGAAGGCCCGCAAGGCCGCGCGCGGCAACGACCGCGAGGCGCAGGCGGAGCTGGGCATCCTGGAGCGCCTGTCCGCCGTCCTGGACAAGGGCGAGCCGGCGCGCGCGGTGGATGCGAACGACGACGAGCAGCGCATCCTCCGCTCGTACAACCTGCTCACCGCCAAGCCCGTGCTGTACCTGGCCAACGTGGCCGAGGGCGACCTGCCGGAGGGCGACAACGCGCACGTCCGCGCCCTGCGCACGGCCGTGGAGGCCAGCGGCGAGCGCGCGGAGATCATCCCCATCAGCAGCAAGATCGAGAGCGAGCTGGCGGAGCTGCCGGACGAGGAGAAGCGCGAGTTCCTGGAGTCGCTGGGGATCAACGAGCCGGGGCTGCACACGCTCATCCGCACCGGCTACCGGCTGCTGGGGCTGCAGGTGTACTTTACGGCGGGCGAAAAGGAAGTGCGCGCCTGGGAGATCCCCGTGGGGGCCAAGGCGCCGGAGGCCGCGGGCGTCATCCACAGCGACTTCGAGCGCGGCTTCATCCGCGCGGAGACGGTGGCCTTTGCCGACTTCGAGAAGCTGGGCAGCGTCAAGGCCGCGCGCGAGCAGGGATTGATGCGCTCCGAGGGCAAGGAGTACGTCGTCAAGGACGGCGACATCCTGCTCTTCCGCTTCAACGTGTGACCAGCAGATCGGCAGGTGACGACGGGGCCGTCCGCGGATCAGCGGACGGCCCCGTTCGCGTCTTCCGATTGCCGCGGCGGATACGCGGCGGTAGCATCGTCGATCCGCCGCATCCATTCACCTTGCTGCCCATTCCCATCGATGAAGGTGGCCGTTGTGGGGCCGGGGGCGATCGGGACGGTCGTCGCGGCCTGGTTGGCGCAGGATGCCGCAATCGAGCTGACGGTCTGCGCGCGGACGCCCGTGGACGGGCTGGAGGTGTACGCGCCGTCCGGGGTGCTGCGGGCGTCTCCGTCCGTGCTTGCAGAGCCGGAAGGCGGGGAGACCATGGACTGGATCCTGATCTCCACCAAGGCCTACGACGCGGAGGGCGCCGCCCGCTGGCTGCCCGGCTTGCTCGGTCCGGAGACGCGCATCGCGGTGCTGCAGAACGGGGTGGAGCACGTGGAGCGGTTTGCGCCATGGGTGGATGCGGGCCGCATCACCCCGTGCGTCGTCGACATCCCGGCGGAGCGGACCGGCCCGGGCCGCGTGATGCAGCGGCGGGCCGGCAGCATCGTCGTCCCGCGCGGCGAAGCGGGCGAGGCGTTCGTCCGCCTGTTCGCGCACACCGCGATCGATGTTTCCACCACCGGCGATTTCACCACCCGCGCCTGGCGCAAGCTGGCCGTCAACTGCGCGGGCGCGGTGTCGGCGCTCACGCTGCAGCCGGCCGGCGTCGCGCACCGGGAAGGCGCGGCGGAGGTGATGCGCGCGCTGGTGCGTGAATGCGTCGCCGTCGGGCGCACCGCCGGCGCCCGCCTGAGCGACGGCCTGGCGGACGACATCGTGGAGGGGTACCGCGCCGGGCCCACGGATTCCATCAACTCGCTCCACGCCGACCGGCGGGCCGGACGCCGCATGGAGATCGATGCCCGCAACGGCGTCATCGTCCGCCTGGGGCGCCGTGCCGGTATCCCGACGCCGGTCAACGCCACGATCGTGGCGCTGCTGGAGGCGTGCCAGCCAGGGTGAACCACGGGTACGCCCGCCAGCCAAACGGACGGGACACACCAACCGCGGGCGCGCCGTCGTCCGTTCTCGCTCGTCGTTGTCCGCGGAGGTGGGCCCGGAGAAGGGATTGCCGCGGGTTCCGTCCCTCCCCTGCCCGCCACCTACCCGCCGCCCATGCACCGGACTATCTTCGCGCATCCCACCCGACGCCACCTCTGGCCGATGATCCCGACTATGCGCAGGCTCCTGCTCCCCATCGCGCTCCTGCTCGTGCTCGCCGCGCCCGCCGCCGCCCAGCCGGAACCCGCGCGCCCCGTGGACTGGGCCGCGCTGCAGGCGGAGGCGACGCAGCTCCTCTCGGACTACATCCGCGTCAACACGACCAACGCGCCCGGCAACGAAAAGGCGGGCGCGGAGTTCCTCGCGGCCATCCTGCGGCGCGAGGGGATCGAGGCGCAGGTGCTGGACGAGGACGTGCTGGGCCCCGGCCGCGCCAACCTGTACGCCCGGCTGCGCGGCGACGGGTCCAAGCGCGCCATCGCCCTCGTCCATCACATGGACGTGGTGCCGGCGAACGCGGCCAGCTGGTCGGTGGACCCGCTGGGCGGCGTGGTGCGCGACGGGTACGTGTGGGGGCGCGGCGCCATCGACATGAAGGGGGACGGCGTGGTGCACCTGCTGGCCATGCTCGCCCTCAAGCGCAGCGGCGTGCCGCTCACGCGCGACATCGTCTACATCGCCAACGCCGACGAGGAGCTGGGCTCCACGGGCGCCGTGGCCTTCGTGGACCGGCACGCGGACCTGCTGCGCGACGTGGAGTTCCTGATCACGGAGGGCGGCGACATCCCCATGGAGAACGGGCGCCTGCAGTTCTACGGCGTGGGCGTGGCGGAAAAGCGCACGTTCTGGCAGCGCCTGCGCATCGCGGGCACGCCCAGCCACGCGTCGCGCCCCACGCGCGAGAACCCCGTGCCGCGGCTGGTGGCCGCGCTCGCCCGCATCGCGCAGTACGAGACGCCGCTGGAGGTCACGGCCGGCGTGGACAAGTACTTCCGCGACATCTCGCGCAACTACACGGGCGAGAAGCGCGACTGGCTGTCGGACGTTCGCCTGGCCCTGGCGGACCCGCGCGCCCGCGAGTGGATTTTGAGCGACGTGTACTGGAACGCCATCCTGCGCAACACCGTCTCGCTGACGGTGCTCACGGGGAGCAACAAGACCAACGTCATCCCCGCCGAGGCCGTCGCCGAGATCGACATCCGCCTGCTGCCGACGACGAACCCGGATTCCATGCTCGCCACGCTGAAGGCGATCGCGGCGGACAGCGGCATCACCTGGACGACGTTGATGGCGCCCAAGACGCCGCTGGAGAACCCAGTGGACACGGACCTGTTCCGCGCCATTGAGCGCGCGGCGGAGGAGCGCGATCCCGGCGCCCTGGTCACCACCCCCATGTTCACCGCCGCCAGCGATCGGCCCACGTACCGCCGGCTGGGCATCATCACCTACGGCATCGATCCGTTCAAGGTGGAGAACGCCGAGCACCAGAAGATGATGCACGGCAACGACGAGCGGATCAGCATCGAGAACCTGGGCTGGGGCACCCGCTTCATCTTCGACATCCTGCGATACGCGCAGTGATCGTGACGAGTGCGTGAGTGCGTGAGTGCGTTAGTGCGTGAGTGCTGAGTAGAAAACCGAACGGGGCCGTCCGCATCACGCGGGCGGCCCCGTTATGATTCAGCTCCAGTCGTACTACGGAACACGTGGTAGCCGGGCTGCGATTCCTGGCCGAACTGCGAGGATGGCGGTGCGAAGCGCACTCATTGCCTCGGGCAGGTGGGTAAGGCCTTCTGCAAGACGCTCCGCCAGGTCGATTTCGTCGAGGTTCACTCCGTAGATGGAGTCATTCCTCGTCCCGCGCATTTCGTCGAACGTCCGTCCGTGAGGTGCAAGCGCGTCACCAAGCTTCTGGAGCGCGTAGAAGGTCTTGTAGTGGTTCGCCGTGCTCTTTACGCGGAGATCGTGGGCAGCCAGTGTCGCCATGGACACCTGGAGCACGGCCGTGTACAGGTGCTGAAACGCTCCCTCGGGAGACAACCCTGGGACGAGCGCGTCCGCATACGAAGCCGCGCCCTTTCCCCAGATGAACGCGACCTGCTCGTCCCGGAACGTCTCGCGGGCAAGACTGCGATCATCCACCAGCTGCTGGATCTCCGCTTCACTCACGACCACCCCCCGATTGGAGCACCGCCTCGTCGCCCACAAGCCATGTCTTGGGTCCCGCCAGCACAGCGCTCAGAAACCCATCGTCGCGCCGCGCTTCCAACTTTTCCCGCGTATAGCGGACGACATTTACTTCCCGGTCGAGCAGAATCGCAGCCTCGAGCGTTCCCTGGGCAAGCACGAGCCGCGTGTCCCAGTGTTTCAGCGCGTCTCCAAGCGCAAACACGTCCACGTCGCTTTCCGGATGCATGTCGCCGCGGGCAAATGAGCCGTAGATGAACGCCGCTTCGATCCCCGGCACCTCCGCGAGTGCGGTTCGCAGCAGTTCCTCGGGCGCGGCGAACTCGCGGACGAGGCCGCGGAATGCGGTCCACCGCGGATGGGCGGCGACGCGACGATAGCGCACCAGCCGCCCGTCGCGCTCCCGCTGGATCATCCCGAGCTCCACCAGCCGCGCCAGCTCGTGCTGCAGCGACCGGCTGGAGATCCCGGTGGCACGCTGCAGTCCGCGAAAGTGCGGCACCGCATCCGGATGCAGAACGAAGTACAGGATCAGGTGCGCCAGCGCGCTGGACGCCAGCACACGCGCGAGGGCGTTCTCGGGAGGAGCAGTGGAGATCGCGTTCATGCACTACATTGTAGTGCAATCCCGGCCGGCGATCAACGACTACACCACGGTTGATATCAGTCGGTGCACAACCGAGATTCCGCCGCGCGGATCACACCACGACAACGGCGGGCGGATGACGATGAGCGACGACGGGGCGGAAGGCCAGCCGCTGGACATCCTGCTGCGCCTGCTGGACCTGGAGCGGCTGGAGCTGAATCTGTTCCGCGGGCAGAACCGGGACATCGGATCGGGGCGGGTGTTCGGCGGGCAGGTGCTGGCGCAGGCGCTGGTGGCCGCCGGGCGCACGGTGGAGGGCCGCGCCGTGCACTCGCTGCACGGCTACTTCATGCTGCCGGGCGACGTCAACACGCCCATCGTCTACCAGGTGGACCGCATCCGCGACGGGCGCAGCTTCACCACGCGGCGCGTGCTGGCCATCCAGGAAGGGCGCGAGATCTTCTCCATGCTCTGCTCCTTCCAGGTGGAGGAGCCCGGCATCGAGCACGGCGCGGCCCTGCCGGACGTGCCGCCGCCGGAGGAGCTGCCGCGCGAGCTGGACCTGGTGCGCGCCATGGCCGACCGCATCCCCGCCCCGCTGCGCGCCGTGTACGTGCAGGACCGGCCCATCGACTTTCGCCCCGTCGCGCCCGTGGACCCGTTCGCGCCAGACGTGCGCGAGCCCGTGAAGCACACGTGGTTCCGCGCGGAGGGATCCATGCCGGACGATCCCATCCTGCACCAGGCCGTGCTGGCGTACGCGTCGGACTACGGGCTGCTCGGCACGGCGCTGCTTCCGCACGGGCTGTCGTTCATGATGCGCGGCGTGCAGGCGGCCAGCCTGGACCATGCCGTGTGGTTCCACCGCCCGTTCCGCGTGGACGACTGGCTGCTCTACGCCATGGACGCCCCCGCCGCCGGCGGCGCGCGCGGCTTTGCCCGCGGCTCCCTCTTCGCTCGCGACGGCACCCTGGTCGCGTCCACGGTGCAGGAGGGCCTGCTCCGCATCCGCCGCGAAGAGGCGGACGAGGGCTGATCTTCCGCCGTTGAGCCGCACTCCGCGGGCGGCACCCGGCCCGCCCGCACCGGCAGACGGCGGGAGCAGTCCGCGACGGCGGACTTCGCGCCTTTCCAGCGGCGAATTCATTCGCTCCGGCTGGAACGCCGCGCACTGACGGGTGAAGGATTTCGTTCGCTCCGGCTCGAGGGATGCACCGCGGCCGGCCCCGTCTGCCCTCCCATCCCGAAAAAGCCCGCCGCCGGTTGCACAACCTGCGCACATCCGCTATAATCTCCTGCTCCCCCGGAAACGGGGGAGAATTGTTTTTCCTGCTCCGCGCGCACCGGCGCGGGGCCTCATGTCCAAAGGACTGGTGACCTTTGAGGGACTACGAGATCGTGTACATCTTCGCCCCCGCGCTCGAAGAAGAGCAGGTGGGCGAAAAGCTCGAGCGCTTCCATGGCCTCCTTACCGGGACCAACGGCGGCGAGATCACGGCGACCGACCATTGGGGCCGCCGCCAGCTGGCGTACGAAGTCGCGAACCAGACCAGCGGCTACTACGTGGTCGAGCACTTCCGTGCCCCGGGCGAGGCGCTCCCCGAGTTCGAGCGCGCGCTCAAGCTGGACGAAGAAGTCCTGCGCTACCTGGTGGTGGTGAACGAGGGCAACCTGCCCACGACGCCCGTGCCTCCGGTTGAGAAGCGCGAAGAAGAAAACGAAGACGAGACGGAGGGCTGAGCAATGCGTGGACGCAAGACGTGCCCCATGTGCGAGGGCTCCGTTCGCAATGTGGACTACAAGGACGAGAAGACGCTCTCCCGCTTCATCACCGAGCGCGGCAAGATCCTGCCTCGGCGAATCAGCGGGATGTGCGCCCGGCACCAGCGGCAGGTGGGCACCGCCATCAAGCGTGGCCGCTACCTGGCCCTGCTTCCGTACATCGCCGGCCACGAGGCCTGAGCCTAACTGAGGAGATACGACAATGCAGGTGATCCTCAGGGACAAGATCGAGAACCTGGGCAACGCGGGTGACGTGGTGGATGTGCGGCCGGGCTACGGCCGCAACTACCTCATCCCCAAGGGGCTGGCGTACGAGGCCACGCAGGCCAACGTCCGCCGCCACGAGGCCGAGCGCGCCGCGCAGGGCCGCCGTGACGAGGAGACGCTGGGCGAGGCGCGCAAGCGCGCCGCCGCCATCGAGGGCGTGTCGCTGACCTTCCACGCCCGCGCGGGCCAGGAAGG
>DATING010000155.1:0-3297 GCA_035474555.1 Longimicrobium sp.
GCTGCCGATCAACCCTACGACCATACCGACTACACTAGCAACGATACCGAGTACCCCTATGACGATACCCAGTATACCAATGACAATGCCTAGAATAGAAAGTACCATAGAACCCCCAATAAAAGATGTTTTGATTTTCCAGCCTCCTCACCCGGAAGTGGATAGAGCCGTACTAGCTCTCTAAATAAGTAGTAGCGAGCAGAGCCAAAGCGCAGTTCTCCGCTACATTTATATACATCCGACCAGGACTACGGGGGACAAGAGCGTGGCTGGAGTGCTATATCCCCAATTCAACAAACAAGATAGATGGATCCCATGCACCGCTCCGATCTCCCCGAATCCATCCGCCGCGCCGTGATCGCGGCCGGCGAGGCGGCGTACGAGGACGCGGGGATCCAGGGGCTGTGCGCGGAAGGTCGCTGGGAGGCGGCCGTCGCAGCCATGCGTGCCATGGATCTGGAGGTCCTCGTGCGCCGCGCGGCAAACGACGGCGATTCACGCCCATCCGCCACGGGCTGATCCGCATCCATCCACCACCGACGGAACGGCGCCGTTCCGTGTGTGACCGGATCGGCGCGATCGGTGTATCAGCCGGTCCTGGATATCACTGATCCGCCGACGCCGTACCACCATCCGATGTCGCCCGAAAACGCCACGCTGGAAGCCCGGCTCCGCACCCTGACCACCAAGCCCGGCGTGTACCTGATGAAGGACGCCGAGGGCACCATCATCTACGTGGGCAAGGCCAAGTCGCTGCGCCCCCGGGTGCGCTCGTACTTCCAGTCGGGCTCGCAGCAGGGCATCAAGACCCGCGAGATGGTGCGGCGGGTGGTGGACGTGGACACCATCGTCGTCCGCAGCGAGGCCGAGGCGCTCATCCTCGAGAACAACCTCATCAAGGAGAACCGCCCGCGCTTCAACATCAACCTCAAGGACGACAAGACCTACCCGTACATCAAGGTCACCAGCGAGGCGTTTCCCCGCGTGTTCGTCACCCGCCGGCTGGTGAAGGACGGCGGGCGCTACTTCGGGCCGTACACGGACGTGCGGCGGATGCGGCAGTCGCTGGAGCTGGTCAAGCGGCTGTACACCGTCCGCTCCTGCCACTACAACCTTCCCAAGGACGTGCCCGCGCGGCCCTGCCTCGACTACCACATCGGCCGCTGCAAGGCGCCGTGCGTGGCGTTCCAGACGGCGGAGGAGTACACGGGGATGATCGAGGAGATCAGCGAGGTGCTGGGCGGGCACACGCGCCTGGTCGCCCGTCGGCTGCAGGCGGAGATGATCAAGGCCGCGGGGGAGATGAACTTCGAGCGCGCCGGCGAGCTGCGGGACAGCATCAAGCAGCTGGAGTCGCTGGAGCGCAAGCAGCAGGTGCTGGACGTGACGGGATCGGACCGCGACATCGTGGGCTTCGCGCGCGACGGGGCGGACGCGTGCGGCGTGGTGCTGCAGATCCGCGAGGGCAAGCTGCTGGGCCGCGAGGCGCAGTTCCTGGCCAATCTGGTGGACGAGTCCGACGCGGAGGCCATCGCCGCCTTTGCCACCCGCGTCTACGCCGACCGGCTGCACCGCGACCCGGATTCCATGCCGCCGGAGGTGTTCTTCGGGATGGACTTCGAGGACCGGCCGGTGCTGGAGGAGCTGCTGCGGGCCGAGGCGAAGCGTGCCGTGCGCCTGCACGTGCCCCAGCGCGGCGAGAAGGTGCAGCTGGTGGAGCTGGCGGACCAGAACGCCCGCCACCTGCTGGAGGAGCGCAAGCTGATGGGCAACGCCTCCGCCGAGCGGGCGCCGGACGCGCTGTACGAGCTGCAGGAGGTGCTGGAGCTTTCCGCCGTGCCGCGGTTGATGGTGTGCTTCGACATCTCGCACACGCAGGGCACGGAGACGGTGGCGTCCGCCGTGTTCTTTGAGAACGGCGAGCCGGCCAAGGGCGAGTACCGCAAGATGAAGATCCGCGGCGACTGGGGGAATGACGACTTCGCCAGCATGCAC
Organism: Longimicrobium sp.; assembly: GCA_035474555.1. Classification (GTDB taxonomy): domain Bacteria; phylum Gemmatimonadota; class Gemmatimonadetes; order Longimicrobiales; family Longimicrobiaceae; genus Longimicrobium. The sequence continues at coordinate 1,996 of DATING010000155.1, forward strand.
GAGGCCGTGACCCGCTGGTTCAGCCGCCGGGTGGAAGAAGGCAAGCCGTTGCCGGACCTGACGGTGATCGACGGCGGCAAGGGGCAGCTGGGCGCCGCGCTCAAGGCCCTGGCGGGGCTGGAGGCGCTGGACCTGCCGCAGCTGGCGGTGATCGGCCTGGCCAAGAAGGAGGAGGAGATCTTCGTCCCCGGCCAGTCCACCAGCATCCGCCTGCCGCGCCGCAGCCCGGCCCTGCGCCTGCTGCAGCGCCTGCGCGACGAGGCGCACCGCTTCGCCATCACCTACAACCGCAAGCTGCGGACGAAGCGGACCATCCGCTCGGAGCTGTCCACCATCCCCGGCGTGGGCCCGTCGCGGCAAAAGGCGCTGCTGGCCAGGTTTGGCTCCATGCGCGGCGTGATGGCCGCCTCGGAGGAGGAGATCGCCGCGCTGCCGGGCTTCGGCGCGGGGCTCGCGAGGAAGGTGAAGGAGGCGGTGGGCGGAGGAACGCCGGCGAGCGGGGCGGGGGAGGCCGGCGCGGCGGCGTAGTCCCGGCGCGGGGGCGGGACGGCTGGGCCCGGGCAGCGGGATGGCTGAGGTCGGGCGCGGGCGGGGACCAGGAGAGAATGAATTCGCCGCTGGAAAGGCGCGAAGTCCGTCTTTGCGGACTGGATCGTGGTGGGACGGCGTGCCGCGCGCGTGGCCGGAATCCGGGAGCGGTCGAAGCCCTGTTCGTGTCGCGCCTCGGCGCGAGACAGGGCTTATGGCAGTCCCCGCGGCGGGTTTACCCGCTCAGGACGGGCCCCCGCGACCCTGCACGTGCTCCGTTTGAGCATTGATTGTTCGGGGCCTTGACACACCGTTTACTCCGTGCGATTGTTGATCGTCCACTGTGTGACGAGCGTCAGCCGCATGGAGGTGAGCCAATGGTGATGCTGGAGTCCCTGCTCGACGAAGCGCGTGCCGCCAACGACCGGCTGGGACAGTTGATCGACGCGTTCAGCGCCGAAATGGCCGCTACCCGCGAGTGGGCGCGTACCGTCGGCTATCCCACGACCCCCTCCGCCGTGAGCACCGATGAGCAGCCTTTCCGACCTGGGCCAGCGCGTCGCGGACCTGTATAAGGAGATCGTCACCACCACCGTCCGGTTCGAGAGCCTGAGCCGGGAGACCGGCACCGTCGTCGCGGAGGTCAGGACAGCCGTCCAGCGGTTCGACGAGCGGATGCAGCAGATGCACCTGGACCACGTTCGCGAGCGCGCGGAGCTGTCCAGCCAGATCAACGGCCTCCAGGCGCGTCTCGACGCGCTCAGCGAAAGCGCA
>DATING010000156.1:0-12089 GCA_035474555.1 Longimicrobium sp.
ATCGCCCACGTACCCCGTCTTGACCGCGCGCACGCCCACGCGCTCGTACAGCGCCATGGCCGAGTCGAGCTGGCGCTCGTAGTTGTCGATCATCGTGGCCGTCTCGTGGTGGCCGATCAGCGTCAGTCCCTTCGACCGAGCATACGCGGCGAGCCCCGGCAGGTCGAAGTCCGGATACGGCTGGGTGAAGGAGAAGGTGGCCTGCATGGTGTTGAACCAGTCCTCGTCCCACCCCAGGTTCCACCCCTCCACCAGCGTGCCTCCCATCCCGTTGGCCGCGGCAAAGTCCAGGTACTGCCGGGTGGTGGCCGTGGTGGCGCCGTGCTTAGGCCCCTGCCCCCACGTCTGCGTGTTGATGTGCATCCCCCACCAGATGCCGTTGTACTTCATGGGGCGGATCCACCGCGTGTCGGGGATGCGGCTGGGGGGATTGAGCTTGAGCGTGAGCAGCGACGGCGACAGGTCCTCCACGCGGTCCGCCAGCTGGATGGTGCGCCACGGCGTGACGAACGGCGCCCGGCCGCCCGCCGTTCCGCGCACCGCCACGCCGTCCGCCCAGCGCGCCAGCGTGGAGCGCAGCGTGCGGTCCCTGGTGCGCGCCAGGTACATCCCCGCGTAGTCGACGAGGTTGGCTTCGTGGATGACGACCTGCGTGCCGTTGCTCATCTGCAGCGTCAGCGGCGTGTGGACGCTGTCCAGGCGGCTGACGGGCGACGCGGAGTACAGGATCTCCTGCCGGTCCGGCTCCGGCTTGTTGCTGGGGATCCACCAGGCGCGGGCGTTGTCCGCCAGGGCGAACTCCGTGAGCTCCTCCTCCATCACGAACTCGCCGACGCCCTCCCCCAGCTCGTAGCGGAACCCGATGCCGTCGTCGAACGCGCGAAAGACGACGGCGAAGCGGCGACCCGGCGCGCGGTCCTCGGCCACGTCCACGCGCAGCTCGTTGTGGTGGTCGCGCACGCGCGCCACCTCGCCCCACGGCTGCGTCCACGTCTCGTCCTTCGATCCGCGCGCGGAGCCGGCGATGCGCAGGCCGGCGAGCAGCGAGTCCGCGCCGCGAAAGGCGAAGCCCAGGCGCGAAGGAAGGAGCACGTGCTGGCCGTTGCGCTGCACGGCGTAGTACAGGCCGCCCTCGCGCACGGTGACCGCCACCGTGTTGCGCCCGTCCGGCGAGGCCAGGCGCAGCGTGTCCTGCGCGGCCGCCGGGGCCGCGGGTGCCGCCGCGAAGCCAAGCGCGAAGGCGACGCCGAGCGCCAGGGGACGAACCATGCTCCGCAACCGCTGCTGCATCTCCGATTTCCTCATTCGCTGTCGTGGCCTTCGGTGTGGCGTGGTGTTCGGCTCAGTGCACGGGGGCGGGCGTCCGGCCGGCGCCCCCACCCGCTCGTTCCTCGCGACCTCCCCCAAAAACCCCTGGGGGAGGTGAGATGGATCGTGCACCAGGGCGGGCTGGCTGCACCGGCGGAGAGCCCCCTCCCCCCGGCCCCCTCCCCCGCTTCGCGGGCAGGAGGGGGAGAACTTCATTCCCCCGCGGAGCCCGTCCTGGCGTGGCACTCCCCCGTGACGGACAGTCCGCGCAGGCGGACTTCGTGTGTTCGTTGCGGCGAATTCATTCGCTCTGTCCCCGCCGGCCCGCACGAGAACTCGGTCGAACTTCACACTGTCGGCCTTCGCCGACACCACCATCCGCCAGCGTAGTCACGTCCGGTTTTCCATGGCCCCGTCCGCCTTTCACGGCGGACAGGGCGGAACTGCATCCCATCGGAACTGCATCCATCAGCACTGCATCCATCAGCACTGCATCCATCCCGTTGGCGCGACGCCCCACAGCACCGCCACGTGGGGCGGGCTGCAGGGCATCGCATCCATCAAACGGGCGGCCGCATCAGTTCTGCGGGTAGCCCGGGTTCTGGCTCAGGTTGGGGTTGGACTGCATCTCCGTCGCGGGGATGGGATACAGGTCCAGGTGCGAGGCGGTGGTGCTCCCCGCCGGCAGCCCGCCCTTGAACGTCCACACGCCGTTGTCCGTGAACCGGTCGAAGCGCACCAGGTCCGTGCGGCGGTGGCCCTCCCACAGCAGCTCGCGGCCCCGCTCGTCCAGGATGTACTGCAGCGTGAGCTGCGCGTCGGCGATGTTGCCGCTGGCATCGCCGTAGGCGCGCGTGCGGATGGCGTTCACGTAGCCCAGCGCCTGCGGCCGGCTGCCGCCCCCGCCCCGCAGCACCGCCTCGGCGTACATCAGGTACGCGTCCGCCAAGCGGAACATGGGGAAGTCCGTGTCCGGGAAGTACGAGCTGGAGCCCGGCGTGCCGCTCGACGTCACGTTGCGGAACTTGGGCGCCGGCACCCCGTCGAAGAAGTCCGACAGGTTGTCGATGGCCACCGAGTGCCCGCTCGTGTAGAAGAACGACGTGCGGTCGTCGTTGGCCAAGTCGTAGCGCTGGAACGCCTCGGGGCGCATGCGCAGCCCCCACCAGCCGCCGTCCAGCCCGTAGTCCGCCGCCGCCATGTTGCCGCCCACGGCCGCGTGCTGCAGGAACGTCATCCCGCCGTGCGTCTGCGTGCGCACCCCATCGAAGGGCACGGCAAAGATGATCTCCGGCGACGTGTGGTTGTCGGCCAGGAACACGTGGTCGTAGTCGTCGTCCAGCGTGTACGCGCCGGAGTTCAGGATGGGCTCCAGCGCCGCCCGGGCCTCGGACCAGCGCGGCGTGCCCGTGTACACGGCCGCGTTCAGGTAGACCTTGGCCAGCAGCATGTTCACGGCGCCCTGGTCCGCGCGGCCGTACTGCCCCGCGCCCACCGACGGCAGCTCCGGGCGGATGGCCGTGAGCTCGCTCACCACGAAGTCGTACACCTGCTGGCGGGTGGACTGCTGCGGCGGCGTCTTGCCCAGCGGCGTCTCTTCCGTGACGAGCGGGATGTTGCCGAACAGGTCGATGCCGTGCCAGTAGCTCAGGGCGCGCAGGTAGCGCGCCTCGGCCCGGTACTGGCGGATCTCCTCGCGCAGCGACGGGCTCACGTTGCGCCCCGCCAGCTTGGCGTCGGTGGTCTCGCGCAGGAACTCGTTGGCCATCATCACCTGGAAGAACACCCGGTAGTACATGGCCGACAGGAACTGGTTGTCCGAGCCCCAGCGCTGGGTCACGATCTCGGGGAGGCCCAGGTCGCCCCAGCCGATCACGGCCTCGTCCGTGGGCAGCTCCTGCAGCTGCCAGAACTGGCGCAGGTAGTGGCTGAAGCCCTCGTCGATCCCCTGGATGTCGGGAGCGCCGGCGGGGCCCTGCTGCCCCGTGATCTGCAGCCCGCCGTACACGCGGGCGATGAAGGACTTGTACGAGCTGGGATCGTCAAAGACGGTGGCCGGGGTGGCCGTGCTCTGGGGCTCCGTCGTGACGTCCGTGCAGCCGGGCAGGCCCGTGAGCAGGCCCGCGGCTACGAGGAGCGTGGTGCACGCCTTGATGTTCATGGCTGTTTTCCGTTCTCGTCCGTGAGCGTGCTAGAAGCCCAGGCTGATGCCGGCCGTAAAGGTCCGGGAGCGCGGGTAGATGTTGTTGTCGATGCCGCCGATGCCCGCCTCGGGGTCCACGCCGCTGTAGCCCGTGAGGGTGAACACGTTCTGCACGGTGCCGTACAGGCGCGCGTTGTCCACGCCCCGCACTCCGCTCAAGGTGTAGCCCAGCGTCAGGTTGTCCATGCGCAGGAACGAGGCGTCCTCCACGTACACGTCGCTGAAGAACTGCTCGCCCTGGAAGCCGTACTCCAGCACGGACGAGTGCAGGTTCAGCAGGCCGGCGGAGCCGCGCAGGGCGCCGTAGTAGCCCTGGTTGCTGGCCACGTTGTTGTACACGTAGTTGCCCAGGTGCGCGCGCAGGGCAAAGCTCAGGTCGAAGCTGCGGAAGCCGAACTGCGACGTGTGCGCCAGGATCCAGTCCGGGGCCGGGTTCTCGAACGGGGCGCGGTCGTCCACGTTCACCAGCGTGTCGCCGTTCACGTTCTCGTACAGCTCCTTGAGCTCGATCGTCCCGTTGCCGTTGGTGTCGCTGTTCACCGGCTTGCCGTCGGCGCCGCGCTTGTGGCGGTACACGGAGAACGTGTACACCGACTGGCCGGGCTGCAGCACCTGGATGGTGTTGCCCACGCCGCCGGAGATGCCGCCCCAGGGCACCCGCTCGCCGCCGCCGAACTCGTTCAGGCTCAGCAGCCGGTTGCGGTTGTAGGCGGCGTTGAAGTTGGCGTCCCAGGTGAGCCCGCCCCGCCCGCCGTTGAGCACCCGCGAGTTGATGCTGAGCTCCACGCCCTGGTTGCGCATGGCGCCGATGTTGGTGGTGACGAAGTTGGACAGGTTCGTCCCCGCCGACACCGGCACGGTGAAGATCAGGTCCTCGGTGTTCTTGACGTAGTACTCCACGGCGCCCGAGATCCGGTTGTCCCACAGGCCGTAGTCCAGGCCAAAGTTCCACGACGTGGTCTCTTCCCACTTGATGTCGGGGTCCACGGCGCTGGGCCGGATGGTGGTCACGAACTCGTCGCCGAACTGCACCTGCGTAAGGTCGTCGCCGTACCGGTACGAGCTGATCCACTCGTAGTCCCTGAAGAACTGGTTGCCGCTCATCCCCCACGAGGCCCGCACCTTGAGGTCGCTCAGCCAGTCGTAGCGGTCCAGCGCGGCCTCGTCGCTCAGGCGCCAGGCCAGCGCGGCCGAGGGGAAGGTACCCCACTGGTGGTTGGGCCCAAAGCGCGACGACGCGTCGCGGCGCACGCTCAGGGTGAGCAGGTAGCGGTCGGCCAGGGTGTAGTTCAGGCGGCCGAAGAACGAGGCCAGCCTGCTGTCGCGCACGTCCACCACCGACTGGGTGAGGGCGGCCGAGGGGATGCCGTTGGGGCCCAGGATGTCGGAGCTCAGGCCGCGCGCCTGGAACCAGGTGCTGTCGCGGTCCGTGGTCTCGTACGAGTAGCCGGCCGTGGCCTCCAGGTCGCTGTCCAGGCCGTCCAGGCGACGGTTGTACGTCACGAAGGCGTCCAGCAGCGCCGTGACCTGGCTGGGGCTCTGGCGGTTGAGCGTGCCCGTGGGGCACGGCGGGTCGCCGGCCTCGCGCTCGCACGCCACCCGGCTCTCCAGCTGGGAGCGCTGGGTGGTGGGGTAGAAGTTGCGCCGCTCGGCCTGCGCCACGTCAAAGCCCAGGCGCCCCGTGGCCGACAGACCCTCCACGAAGGGCAGGCGGTAGCGCGCCTCCAGGCTGCCGATGCTGCGGTAGGTGGTGCCCGTCTCCTGCGCCAGGCCCAGCTCCGCCACGGGGTTGTTGGGGGCCAGGTTGTTGTTGGTCCACTCGAAGAACCCGTCGTCCGTCTGGATGGGCTGCGTGGGGTCCAGCGCGTTGGCCGCGCCGATGACGCCGCCCGGGGTGAACTGGTCGTCCGTGCGGGCGCCGCGCAGGCTGGCGCGCACGTTGAGCGCGTCGCTGAACAGGCGGTGGTTGTAGCTCAGGGCGGCGGAGACGCGCTCGGTCTCCGAGCCCCGGATCACGCCTTCCTGCCCCAGCCATCCCAGCGACAGGCGGTAGTTCATGTCGTCGCCGGAGCCGGCCACGGCCAGCTCGTGCTCCTGCCCGCTGCCGTTGCGCTGCACGGCGCTGCGCCAGTCGGTGTTGGCCTGGCCCAGCAGGTTGGCGCGCTCCGGCGCATACTGCTGCACGGCGGCGCGGTACTCGGCGGCGCTCAGCAGCTCGGGCTCGCGGACGATGCGGCTGGTGGAGAACGAGGTGCCGTAGGTGAACTGGGGCCCCGTGCTCCCCGTGCGCGTCTCGATGATGATGACGCCGTTTGCGCCCCGCGAGCCGTAGATGGCCGTGGACGAGGCGTCCTTGAGCACCGTGATGCGCTCGATGTCGTCGGGATTGAGGAAGTTGAGCGGGTTGCGCCCGGCCGACAGTCCGCCGCCGGCCGCGATGGGCACGCCGTCGATGACGAACAGCGGCTCGCTGCTGGCCGTGAGCGAGGTGCCGCCGCGGATGCGGATGTTGTTGGTGCCGCCCGGCTCGCCGTTGTCGGAGATCTGCACGCCGGCCACCTTGCCCTGGATGAGCTGCTCGGCGCTCACCACCCGCCCGGTGTTGAAGTCTTCGGCGGCCACGCCCTGCACGGACCCGGTCACGTCGCGCACCTGGCGCTCGCCGTAGCCGATGGCCACCACGCCCTCCAGCAGCAGGGCCTGCGAGCCCAGCGCCAGCGTCACGGTGGCCGTCTGCCCGGCCTGCACGGTCACCTGCTGCGTGGCCTGGCCGTAGCCGATGCGGGTGGCCTGCACGGTCTGGGTGCCGGCGGGAACGCCCGTGATGGTGAAGCGGCCGTCCTGGCCGCTCACGGCGTTGCGGGACGCCACGCTGACCGCGGCGCCGGGCACGGGCTCCTGCGTCGCGCCTTCCACGACGCGGCCCGACACGGTGCCGGTGGGGTCCTGCGCGCTCAGACTCGCCGCGCCCAGCAGGGCGGCGGCGAGCGTGAGAAAGATCGTACGACCGAGTGACATGGGCGTGTCCTCCAGTGGAGTGGGGAGTGGTACTGCACGACGCGGCCGGCCTGGATCCGTTCAGTCCGGCGAGGGGTCCGCGTTTGTCAAGAGTTCCAACAAATCCAGCGCGACGGTCCGGCCCGGGTCCTGGCGGGGGCGTCCGGGGCGGTTCTCAGCCCCTCGGCGCGTGCCCGGCAGGTTTAGTCAACAATCCCGACAAATTCGGCCATACGCGGCCAGGTACAGGTGCCTGCTGGGTTTTCCTGCGATGGAGCGGGTACGGGGTGGAGCGATGTACGGAAGGGCTCGGTTGGGTCACGGTTGAGTAATTAGTATCGTAATCTGCCAAAGTGCCGGTGTCAACATCGTTAAACGTTGGTCTGCGCGGGTGCGGCGCGGCTCTCGCCTCGTGCGGATGCGCGAGTCAACCTCGCCGCCAGCGTCCCGGAATTGCGAGCGCCCAGGCCGCTTTTTGCAGGGTAAGATGAGAATTCGCAATTGATTACAAATCCGCGGAGATCGTCTTTCGTGATATTGGAAGCAATCCATACAATATGTGCAAACGTTTCCACTACCCTATCAACATGAATGGTTGATGACGAACGGCCTCCCCGCGTTGTGCAGGGAGGCCGCAGGCGATTGTAACGATTCGTCTCGACGTTGCCCCTGCTGATCCAGATACGGCAACAGAGATTCCTCACACAGAGTCAGCAGAGTCAACAGAGGGCTGATACCGATCCAAGAAAACAACTGTCTCACGCAGAGGCGCGGAGACGCAGAGACAAGAGAAGAAAAGGAGCGGCGGCCTGTGCTCCTCTTTCTCCCGTTGTTTTCTCTCCGCGCCTCTGCGTCTCTGCGTGAGGCCCATTCCTTTTGCGGATCTGGGGGAGTTGCGCCGCCACGCACAAAGCCGCCAGTCCGCGCAGGCGGACTTCGTGTGGTCGTTGCGGCGAATTCATTCGCTCTGCCCCGCCGGGGCCGTGCCTCCCTGCCCTGTCCCCGCCCGTGAGATCAATCCACCATCACCCCGGCTTGTCGCTGTCGGACAGGCGCACGCGGTAGGCGCTGCGATCCATCGCGCCCAGGCTCCGCGTGGGACGCGCGGGGGCCGTCGCGGCGGCGGCAACGGCTTCGTCCACGCGCGCGGCCAGGGCGGCCAGCGTGGTGGCCTCGAAGATCACGCGCAGCGCCAGCTGCACGCGCATGTCCCGGCGAATGCGTGCCATCACCCGCGTGGCCAGCAACGAGTGGCCGCCCAGGTCGAAGAAGTTGTCCTCCGCGCCCACCCGCTCCACGCCCAGGATCTCGCCCCAGATCCCGGCCAGCGCCTGCTCCGTGGGCGTGCGCGGCGCCACGTACGCGCGCTCCAGGCCCGTGGAGGCGGGCACGGGCAGCGACCTGCGGTCCAGCTTGCCGTTGGGCGTCAGCGGGAGCACGTCCACCGCCACGAACGCGGCCGGCACCATGTACTCCGGCAGCCGCGTCCGCAGGTGCGCGCGCAGCGCCTCGGCGTCCGCATCGCCCACCAGGTACGCGACGATGCGCGCATCCCCCGGCGCGTCCTCGCGCACGATCACGGCGCACTCGCGGACATCGTCGTGCGACAGGAGCGCGGCCTCGATCTCCCCCAGCTCGATGCGGAAGCCGCGGATCTTCACCTGCTCGTCCAGGCGGCCCAGGTACTGCAGCGTGCCATCCGCCAGCCACCGCACCCGGTCCCCCGTGCGGTACAGCCTGCCGGCGCCGAACGGGTTCCGGACGAAGCGCTGCGCCGTCAGCTCGGGGCGATTCAGGTAGCCCCGCGCCACGCCCGCGCCGCCCACGTACAGCTCGCCCGGCACGCCGACGGGGAGCGGGCGCAGGTGCGGATCGCACACGTACAGCTTCAGGTCCGGGATGCGCACGCCGATGGGGCTGCCGGCGCCCTCGAACACGTCCTCCCGCGACAGCAGGCGATACGTGACGTGGACGGTCGTCTCGGTGATGCCGTACATGTTCACCAGCCGCGGCCGGTCCGCGCCGTGCCGCTCCACCCACTCGCGCAGGTTGGCCGGCTCCAGCGCCTCCCCGCCGAAGATCACGTGGCGCAGCGCCAGGTCGCCGCCGTGATCCGCATCCGCCCGCATGAACTGACGGAAGGCCGACGGCGTCTGGTTGAGCACGGTGACGCCTTCCTTCCGCACGAGCGCGTGGAAGGCATCCGGATCGCGGCTCGTGTGATACGGGACGACGACGAGCCGGCCGCCGTGCAGCAGCGCGCCCCAGATCTCCCAGACGGAAAAGTCGAAGGCGCAGGAGTGGAAGAGCGTCCACACGTCGCTGTCATCGAAGCCGAACCATGCATCCGTCGCGCTGAAGAGACGGGCCACGTTGCGGTGCTCGATCAGCGCGCCCTTGGGCGTGCCGGTGGATCCGGAGGTGTAGATGACGTACGCCAGGCTTTCGGGCGTCGCGCCGCTCTGCGGATTCTCCGCGCTCTCGGCAGCGATGGCATCCGCCGCGCCGTCCAGGGTGATCAGCTCCACGCCGTCCTGCGCGGGGAGGGTGGCGCGCAGCGTCTCCTGCGTCAGGAGCACCGGCACGCCCGCATCCGACAGGGTGAACGCCACGCGCTCGGCGGGATAGCCGGGATCCAGCGGGACGTAGGCGCCGCCGGCCTTGAGCGTGCCCAGGATGGCGGCGACCATCTCCATCCCCCGCTCCAGGCAGAGGCCCACGCGGGTCTCCGGCCCCACGCCGCGGCGCAGGAGGTGGTGCGCGATGCGGTTCGCCCGCGCGTTCAGCTCGGCGTAGGTGAGCGAGCTGTCCTCGAAGCGGACGGCGACGGCATCCGGCGTCCGCGCTGCCTGCGCCTCGAAGACGGCGTGGATGCAGCGGCCGGCGGGATACTCCGCCTCCGTGCGGTTCCATTCATCCACCACCACGGCGCGCTCGGCATCGTCCAGCAGCGCGAGGGCGGAGATGGGCAGATCGGCATCCTCCGCCACCTGCTCCATCAGCCGGCCGAAGTGGCGCATCATCCGCTCCACGGTGGCGCGGTCGAACAGGTCGGTGGCGTACGTCACCTCGCCCACGATGCCGGCGGGCGTCGCCGACAGGGCCACGGCCACGTCGCCCTTGACCGTGCCGCGGTCCGATTCCACCCCGCGCACGCGCAGGTCGCCGAACTCCGACGCGGCCTGCGCGCCGTCCGTGAGCGAGAACAGCACCTGGAAGAGGGGCGAGTGGCTCATGCTGCGCTCCGGCTGCAGCTCGGCCACCAGCTTTTCGAACGGCACGTCCTGGTGCTCGTACGCGCCCAGCGTGACCGTGCGCACGCGGCGCAGCACCTCGCGAAAGCTGGGATCGCCGCCCAGGTCCGTCCGCAGCACCAGCGTGTTGACGAAAAAGCCGATCAGCGGCTCGATCTCCGCGCGGTTGCGCCCCGCGATGGGGCTGCCCACGACGACGTCCTCGCTGCCGGCGTAGCGGGCGAGCAGCGCCTGGAACGCGCCGAGCACCACCATGTACAGCGTGGCCCCCTCGCGCCGGCCCAGCGCCTGGAGCCGCTCCAGCAGGTCGGCGGGAAACGCCAGCGGCAGGGCGGCGCCGCGGTACGTCTGCACGGAGGGGCGCGGGTGGTCGGCCGGCAGCTCCAGCAGCGCCGGGGCGCCCGCCAGCTGCGCCTTCCACCAGGCGAGCTGGGCGTCCAGCACCGGGCCCTGGAGGTGCGTGCGCTCCCACGCGGCGTAGTCGGCGTACTGCACCGCCAGCGGCGGGAGCGGCGATTCGCCCCCGGCGCGGTAGGCGTCGTACAGCGTGCGCATCTCGTGAAAGAGCACGGCGATGCTCCACCCGTCGCTGACGATGTGGTGCATGCACATCAGCAGCACGTGCTCGTCCGCGCCCAGCCGCAGCAGCTCCGCGCGGAACAGCGGGCCGGCGGCCAGGTCGAACGGGCGCGCGGCATCCTCCGTGGCGCGGCGGCGCACCTCCGCCTCGCGCGCCTCGCCGGGCAGCGCGGACAGGTCTTCCGCCGGCAGCGTCCACCCCGTGAACGGCGCAATGGTCTGCACGGGGACGTCGTCCAGCTCGGCGAACACCGTGCGGAGCGACTCGTGGCGGCGGATGACCTCACCGAGCGCCCGCTCCAGCGCCGCCGTATCCAGCGCCCCCTCCAGCCGCAGCGCCCAGGGGATGTTGTAAAAGGCGCTGCCGGGCTCCAGGCGGTCCAGGAACCACAGCCGCTCCTGCGCGAACGACAGCAGCAGCCCCCCCGTGCGCTCCACGGGCACCGGCGGCGGCAGCTGCGGCAGGCCCGCGCGGCGCAGCGCCTCCACGGCCTCCGCCATCTGCGCGATGGTCGGACCCTCGAACAGCGCGCGCAGCGACAGCTCGATGCCGAACGCCTCGCGAACGCGGGAGACCACGCGCGTGGCCAGCAGCGAATGGCCGCCCAGCTCAAAGAAGCTGTCGTGGATGCCGGTCCGCTCCACCCCCAGCACGTCCGCCCAGATCCCCGCCAGCACCTCCTCCGCCGGGGTGCGCGGCGCCGTGTACGCGTCCTCTGCCGCGGCGAAGTCGGGCGCCGGCAGCGCTTTGCGGTCCAGCTTGCCGTTCGGCGTCAGCGGGAGGGTGTCGATGGATACGAACGCGCTGGGCACCATGTACTCCGGCAGCCGCGTCCGCAGGTGCGCGCGCAGGGACTCCGCCTCCGCCTCACCGACGAGGTACGCGACGATGCGCCGGTCACCGGGCTGGTCTTCGCGCACGATGACGGCGGCCTCGCGCACGCCGTCGTGATCCAGCAGGGCGGATTCGATCTCGCCCAGCTCGATGCGGAAGCCGCGGATCTTCACCTGCTCGTCCAGGCGCCCCATGTAGTCGAGCGTCCCATCCGCCAGCCACCGCACGCGATCCCCCGTGCGATACAGCGTCCCCGCACCAAACGGGTTCTGGACGAAGCGCTGCGCCGTCAGCTCGGGGCGATTCAGATAGCCGCGCGCCACGCCCGCGCCGCCCACGTACAGCTCGCCCGGCACGCCCACGGGGAGCGGCCGCAGCCCCGCATCACACACGTACAGCTGCAGATCGGGGATGCGGACGCCGATCGGGCTGCCCCCGCCCTCGAACACGTCGTCGCGGGACAGGGGACGATACGTCACGTGGACGGTCGTCTCGGTGATCCCGTACATGTTGACCAGCCGCGGCTGATCGGCCCCGCGCCGCTCCACCCACTCGCGCAGCGACGCCGGCTCCAGCGCCTCGCCGCCGAAGATCACGTGGCGCAGGGCGAGTGGGCCGCCCTGCTCCGCGTCCGCCCGCATGAACTGCCGGAAGGCGGACGGCGTCTGGTTCAGCACCGTGACGCCCTCGTCCTGCACGAGCGCGTGGAACGCATCCGAATCGCGGCTCGTGAGATACGGCATGACGACGAGACGCCCGCCGTACAGCAGCGCGCCCCAGATCTCCCAGACGGAGAAGTCGAACGCGGACGAGTGGAACAGCGTCCACACGTCCGTGTGATCGAACCCGAACCACGCATCGGTCGCGCTGAACAGCCGCGCCACGTTGCGATGCTCGATGAGCGCGCCCTTCG
>DATING010000157.1:0-5115 GCA_035474555.1 Longimicrobium sp.
GCCCACGCGGTGCCCGGCCGCCAACCCGCGCGCCGCCTGGCGCAGGATGGAAAGCGCCACGCTGGCGGGCGGCGGCCCCGTGCGGGCCAGCCGCACGGCCAGGTCCTCGCCGTGCAGCAGCTCCATCACCAGGAAGTCCAGCCCCACGTCGGTGTCCGTGCCGAAGTCGTAGACGGACACCACGTTGGGATGATGGAGCGCCGCGGCGGCCTTGGCCTCGCGCAGAAAACGGCCCTGCAGGCGGGCGTGGTCGTCCTCGTCGTGCGCCACGATGCCGATGACCTTTACGGCCACGGCGCGGCCCAGGCGCTCGTCGCTCGCGCGGTACACGGCGCCCATGCCGCCGCGGCCGATCACCGCTTCGATGCGATAGCGCCCGCAGAGGGTGCGCCCGGTCAGCAGGCCCGCGATCCCGTACATCTGGGAAGGTTTACGGCGTCTGGGTGGATGATGTGGATGCGATTGCGCGGACAGGACTTACGGCGGGAGCAGCGGATTTGTTTCCGCTCAATCCTCGAACCACCTGCGCATCTTGCCTTCGAACAGCTCTGCTTGGCGCTTCCGCTCGGCAGCGATGCCGGCCTCGAGCGCGTCTGGCGGCACGAGCAGCTTCACACTCCCCGTCAGGCGGAATGGCTCCCGCGGCTCCTCATCTTCAGGCAACTGCTGCTCGTCGTGCTTCGGCTGCTGATTCTCCATCGTCGACCTCCATCGGTGCGGACCTGGAAGGTAGTCACACGAGCGGATTTCCGGCAGTCTCGGACTGCCGGCCTGCCTGGGACTCGCGGCCCCCTTCAAGCACCCGGCCTTGTTTTCCTGAGGGAGCGCCCGACGACACACACCCGTGACGGTTCCGTGCGCGCGACCGAAGGATCTACCACGCCGCGCATGACGGCCGCCTCCCTGCACCGAAGCCGCCATCATCGAATGCGGGCGAGATCCTTCGGTCGGCGCCATGCATTCCGTCACGGTCGGGCCCCCGCGGCGCCTCCCTCAGGAAAACAAGCTCGTTTCGAGCGACGGAGCCGCCGCACGATCCCTCGTTGCTGCCTCACGCGGCGCTCGCCTCCGCCGCCTCCGCCAGCGCCGCCTGGAAGCGCGGAAGGGCCTCGGGCGGGTCGGTGCGGCGGAGCTCCACGCGCGGGGTGCCGTGCCAGCGGGCGCAGTCGCGGAGCGCGGCCGCGACCTCCGTCACCATCCGGTCCGTCAGGCGCACGCCGGGCTCCAGGTACAGCGCCTTGATCTCGAACACGCCCTCCTTGCGGTGCGCCTTGGGATCGATGCGGCCAATCAGCTTGCCGCGGTGCAGGATGGGCAGCACGTAGTAGCCGTAGACGCGTTTGGGCGCCGGCGTGTAGACCTCGATGCGGTAGTCGAAGCCGAACATCTCGCTGGCGCGCCGCCGGTCCCAGACCAGCGGATCGAACGGGGAAAGCAGCGTCGTCAGCACGGGCTTTTTGCGCCCGGCGGCGGCGGAGCGGGCCGTGTCCTCGTGGTCCGGGTGCACGTAGGCGGGCTCCTTCCACCCCTCCACCTCCACGCGCAGCAGCGCCCCCTCGTCCGCCAGGCGCTCGGGGACGACCTTCGTGCCCGTCTTGCTCATCCGGAAGTAGTCCGCGACCCACTTCGCCTTCGCGATGCCCATCGCCCGTATGGCGCGGAGCACGAGCGTGCGCTGGATCTCGTCCTTGCCGGGCAGCTGCGAATCGTCCCAGGACGGCAGGATGCGCTCGCGCAGGTCGTAGATGCGCTGAAAGCCCTCGCGCCGCGCGATCATCAGCTCGCCGGCAGTGAACAGGCTTTCCAGCATGCGCTTTTCCGGCTTCCAGTCCCACCACGTGCCGCGCTCGTCCTTTCGGGCGAAGTCCGTGGACCGGACCTCGCCCCGGTCGCGGACGAGCTGAAGCAGGCGGTCGGCGTCCGCGCGATGCGCATCCATCCACTTGTGCGCGTACCGCCAGCCGGCCCACGACGGGTCCAGCATGCGGTAGCGGTACAGTGGATAATCTTCGATGGGGAGAAAGCAGGCCTCGTGCGCCCAGTACTCGAAGAGCTTTCGCTCGGCGAGCAGCGCGTCCAGCCAGCGCGGGTCGTAGTCGCCGATGCGCGACCACAGCACCAGGTACGGGCTGCGCGCCACGACGCTGATGGTGTCGATCTGCAGCACGCCCATGCGGCGGATGGTGGCGAGCACGTCCAGCTTTTTGGCGCGGCGGCGGGGGCGCCGGTCCAGCCCCTGCGCCGTGAGCATGAGCGCGCGCGCGGCGGTGTGCGAAAGGTGCAGGTCCGTCACGGATCGGTGGGATCGCGGATGGATGCGCGCGGCCGGATCTCCGCCGGAGAGGCGGGATCCCGGCCGGTTTTTCTTCGGGAGGGAAGATAGAGGCGTGGACGGCGGTTGCGCGAGGGGTGGATCGGCAGAGCAAACAGAGGCCGGCACGCACGGAGGTGGAGCCTCGGCCGGGGCGACAGAGCGAATGAATTCGCCGCAACAACTACACGAAGTCCACCTGCGTGGACTCCCGTCCCGGGCAGAGGCCGTGCTCCCCCCGCCCAAAAACGAAACCTCCCCGAATCAGGGAGGTTTCGTCAGGCTACCTTCCCGCCCGTTACCACCACGGCGGGCAGGAGCAGTCGGTGTAACAGTACGTGAAGTCGTACGTGGGTCCCCCACCGACGGCTTCGTGACCACGCACGGTTCCGGGAACCTTCTCGGCCGAGTCACCGGTCTGGAACGACTGAACGACCACCGTCTCGAGATCCAGGCTGAGCTTCTTCATGACATCCCTCTCGTGCCGAAGAGCATCGTAGTCACCCGGAGAGTGGGCTTCCGGGGTAAGGTGCGGACATGAGACGATATACCAAACGCTCCTTTCAAGCAACATCTTAAGAACGGCTGCGGTTACCCCCGTCGCACTGAAAGCGGTGCCCAATCCTCACACCGGCTTGAGCAGCCCCGTTTGCAGGGCCAGGCGCACGAGCTCGGAGCGGTGGCTCAGGCCGAGCTTCTGCATCAGCCGCGCACGGTAGGTATCCACCGTCTTGGGGCTCAGGAACAGCTTCTTGCCGATCTCCGCGCTGCTGTAGCCCTCGGCCGTGAGCGCCAGCACCTCGCGCTCGCGGTCGCTCAGCTTCTCGATGGGGCTCGCGGCGCCCTTCTCCTCCGCCTGGCGGTACTGGCGCAGCAGCAGCCGCGTGGCGCTGGGATACAGGAACACCTCGTTGCGCGCCACCGTGCGGATGGCGTGGATCAGGTCCTCGTCCGCGCTGGTCTTGCGCACGAAGCCGCTGCCGCCCGCCTCCAGCACGGGGAGCAGGAACTCCTCCTCCACCTGCGACGTGAGCACCAGCACGCGGGCGCCGTTGCCCATGGCGATGATCTGGCGCGTGGCCTCCAGCCCGTCCATACCCGGCATGGCCAGGTCCATCACGACAACGTCCGGCCGCACCAGGCGCGCCTTTTCCACGCCTTCCTCGCCGGTGGAGGCCTGCCCCACCACCTGCATGCCGTCTTCCAGGCTCAGCAGCGCTTCCAGGCCGCTGCGCAGCACCGGGTGGTCGTCCACCAGCAGGATCCGGATGGTGTCGCTCATGGTCGTGCTCCCCTCGAATATCCGATTCGTATTTCGAACGGCGGCGCGGCGCTCAGGCCACGTCCGCCAGCAGGTATCCAACTCCGTACGCCACCACGGCCGCGAGCGCGCCCACCAGCAGCATCTCCATCCCCGCCTTAAACCAGTGGAGCAGCGTCACGGCGCTCCGCAGCGCGCCCACCACGAACAGCGTCACCAGGGTAGCCGCGACGGCCACCGCGAAGCGCCGCTCGGGCGCCACCAGCACGTAGGGCAGCAGCGGCACCGCCCCGGCGATGATGAAGGCCACCATCGTGGCCATGCCGTGGCGAAACGGAAACGGCTCGTCGATGGGGTCGCCCCGCGAGTGCCGCACGGCCTCTTCGCTGCGGATCGAGAGGAAGTTGCTGGCGCCCATGGAGAAACCGTCCGCCAGCAGGTTGGCCATCCCCAGGATGAGCACGGTGCGGACGGAGAGCGCCGCGCCCGCCACGCCGGCCACCACGGCGAAGGTGGTGATGATGCCGTCGTTGGCGCCGTAGACCAGGTCGCGCAGGTAGTGCCGCAGCAGGTCGCGCGCGCCGGACGGCTCGTGCTCCCGGCGAAAGCGCGCCAGCTCCTCGCTGACCGCCCTCATCCCCCGGCCGTCTCCGCGCCCGGCTCGGCCTCGCGCCCCGTCACCTCCTGCAGGGCGATGCGAAAGAGCACGCGGCGGTGCGGCGCGGGATCGTCGGGCGTCAGCGTCTCGGGGACGATCTGCCGCAGGAGCTCCAGCCCCTTGCGCCAGCTGGCCGCCTCCCAGTCGGGGCCGTACTCGTCCAGCACGTAGAAGCCGCCGTGGACCACCACGCTGCGCCACTGGAACACGTCCTCCACCTCGTCCACCTCGAACGCGACGGGCCACCACTCCATGCCGGTGGCCTGCAGCTTGGCGCCGTGGCTGGTGCGCCCGTACAGCCAGCCGTCGTGGTAGACGTAGTGCAGCGGCTCGATGTCCACGCGGTTGTTGTGCGAGAACGCCAGGCGGCCCACCCGGTTGCGGGCCAGGATGCCCTCGCAGGCTTCACGGTCCAGCTCGCGGATGCGGGGTTTGGCTGCGCTCACGGAATCTCCTCGCGTACGGGTGGATGGCGGACGGCCCGCCCGGCTCGCTGGATGAGTCTACGTCCGGGCAATCCCCGCGTCAGTCGGAGAAGGGCTCCTTTCCTGACGGGAGATTCCCAACATCTGGACAGAGTGGTTGATTGAGGGCGCACGAGTCGTTCCCCGTTCTCACCACGGGCAGCACCGGGACGAGAGTTCAACCGCGGAAGCGGGGCGCCCCTCCCCCCGGCCCCCTACCCCGCTCGTTCCTCGCGGAGAGGGGGAGAACGACGATCGGTGCACGGACGTCTCCCCCTCTCCCGTACAGAGCAGGCAATCGAGGGTGACGACAGGGTGTGTACGGGAGAGGGGGCCGGGGGGTGAGGGCCGCGCCGGGCGACGGCGGACCGGATCCGTTGCGTGAGGGATGCGCGCCCGCAGGGCCGAGACCCCGGAGCAG
>DATING010000158.1:0-7292 GCA_035474555.1 Longimicrobium sp.
CAGGCAGCCCGGGTGCGGGCTCTCGCCCGCGATGTTCGCCGTGTACCCGCCGCCGCCCAGGAAGAAGTACGTGGACGCCATCAGGTTGCCAGCCGTCTCGCTGGCCACGAACGGACGGAACACCAGGTCCAGGTCGTACAGATAGCTGTTCGTCACCAGACCGTAGTCCGGCTCGAAGTTCTCCCCGCCCGGGAACTCCTGCGGCATGTACGCGCCGTGCAGGCGAAGTCCCAGCGTGGGGGTGAAGAAGAACGCGGCCGTCGCGCCGAAGATGCCCGAAATCTCCGGCGAATAGCCCTCATCGTTGATCTCGAACCAGTCGGTCGTGTACGCCCCACCGGCGTAGATACCGAGGTCGAACGCACTCGCGCGGCGGCCCATCATGTCCTGGGCCTGCGCCGTCCCGCTCGTCCCTGCGCCTACCACTACGGCAGCCGCCAGGGCGGATGTCAGCAATCGTTTCATCGAGTCCTCTCCGAACCGGGTGATGGATCTTCCCTTCCCGTCTCTCTCCCGCCATGACCATCCACCGTCACGACTCGGGGTATTCAGCCGAAACCATGGCCGCTCCCCTGGCTAATCCTGCACCTGCACCAACACCAGCTGCGCCGTTCACCTCCTTGGAATCAGGGTAAGGGTCCCGGCCCGGGACCGTGTCGAAAGGCATTGAGCACTCCGCCCAGGACTGCACCGTAGGCTACGTGCCCCGCGACCACGGCCCAGGGGGTCGCCCGACCCCACGCCAGGCCAAAACGACCGGGGGGCGGCAGCCGGCCCTGCTTGACGCACTGGCTCACCCGCTCCAGGAGCGGAAGGGCGGCCGCGACCGCCGCACCGAGCAGCAGCCCCGCCAGCAAACCGTTGCCCCACCCCGCACCGCCCAGCACGCCCATGATGGCGGCGTACAGGGCGGGTACTACGGACACGCCCAGCGCGAGGAAAAGAAGGAACCCGACGGTCTCCGTCAAGGGAACATTTGGCTCACGGAAGAAAATGCACCCCAGCTGCGACGTGGGGCTGAACCGGGTGAGGTCAAAGCTGCGGAACACCCAGAACACGCACGCCGACAAGACCGTGGCGACAAAACCGGCAAAGACGATCGCGGTCCAGCTTCCTCCCATCACGCTCCACTCCCCCTGGGCCAACGCCCCCCGTCCGGCCGCCGCGGTGCCTCGTGCTGGCGGAATTCCTGGTGATTCTTGCAGGTTCGGTGCCCCGTGCACAGCACGGTGCCCGCGGTACCGGGTAGCTGACGCCCCGCCGCGCGCGGCGTCACTCCGTGCACCCGCACCCGGCGCGGCTGGGCTACGAGACCGGCTCCGCCGCGGGGGCGGGCGCCGTGCCCGCCGGCACCGAGCGGCCATCCACCTCGCGGCGCGGCACGCGGGCCGAGTCCAGCGGCGCCAGCACGTCGTCGGCAACGATGCGCAGGGCACGGTTGAAGATGACGTCCGACACGCCTTCCGGGATGGACATCACCTCCAGGTACAGGTCCACCGCCTCGTGCAGGGGCACCTCCTCGGCCAGCGCCTTGCCGAACACGAGCCCGTTGTGCACGTGCGTCTCGAACAGGGCGTCCTCGGCGCGGGCCGCGGCCAGGTTGATGCGCTGGCGCAGGTCATCCTTGACGCGGCCGCGGATGCGGTGGCGCACACGCGAGAACACGGCGCCGAACCGGCCCTCCTCGCTGCCGCGGTCCGTCGACTCGTCCAGGTCCTCGTCGTCGGACAGGTCCAGGTTCACGTCGTCGGCCTCGGTGAGCCCCGTGCGCCGGCCAATGGCCGCCAGCGCGCGGCTTCCCACGTTGCGGGCCTGCTCGGGCGTCAGGCGCAGGATGCGGGCGTAGATGTCGACCGCCGAGTCGAACGGCAGCTCGTCGGCCACCAGGTCCACCAGCGCGAGCACGTGGCGCACGTGGGTGGAAAGCAGCCGCTCCTGGCATACGGCGGTGGTCAGGTCCACCTGCCGCTGCATGGCGCGCGAGATCTTACGGGTGAGGGCCACGGGCACTCTCTCCGGTGTTCCGGGTTGGGGGCGCCGGGTAATGACACCCGGGGCGTTGTTCCCGGCGGCGGGGAGCAAGTTCCATTCCCCGGCCGGTGTTTGCTGGGCCGCGAGGCCGAATCTGCCGCACCCTCGGGCCCGGTCCGCCGTCCATCCGACCACCGCCGCACACCCGATCCGTCCGGTGCTCCTCGTCTTACGGGGACGATTTCCTGGACGAGATCGCCCCAGGACCAGCGAGGTCCCGGGGCGATCGAGAGCGCAGCCGTTCGCGCACCGTGGACGGCCGGCAGGGGCAGGCGTCAGCCCGCCGGAAGGTGGGCGCGGCGGTCGGAGGGGCCGGCGCGGCGCTCGGGCTGGAACGCATGCACGTTGCCCTGCACGTAGCGCTCGAAGAAGATCAGCCCCACCCCCCACAGGATGCCGACGATGCCCAGCGCGATCACCACCCGCGCCGCCCAAAACACGATCTCGTAGTACACGGTCATAGCTTCCTCCGCGTGCGGATCCATTCGGTGACCATACCGAAGCTGCCGACGATGACGGCGATCACGATGCAAAATCTATAGAGATTGGTCTGAAAATCCAGCCATTCGTTACAGTGCCCCGCGTTCAGCGGTGCTGCCGAGGTGAACGAAGTGCTCGCAGCCTGGCACATCCGGACCCCTCGCTCGTGATCGACGTACACGCCGTACAACCCGGCAGACACGATCGCAGCGAGCAGAAAGATCCCAAAGGCGCAGCTCAGCATCGTCTTGCGCCAGCGTCCCAGCGGAGGGCCGTGCGAAAGCGTGTCGAAGATCCCGCCCAGCTGCGCCGCGCAAAGTATGACCGAGAAGAAGAGCAGTTCGGGCGAGTTCTGCCACCGCTCCGGCGCGATGCCCCGCAGCGTCTGCAGCAAGGCCGAGAAGCTGAACGGCAGCAGCCCCATCGCGACGGTAAAGACGAACCACCTGAGCATCGGGCCCATGGCTCTCCCGTGAAAGGTCCGCGCGAGGGGAAGCAGAGAACGGCGACGCAGCGGAATCTACGGAAGAGTTAAAATCACGCAAGTGATTGCAGCAAGCTGGTTTGGATCCTGGCGCATCAGGTGCTCCGTGCGTCCGGAATCCGCCATCCGCCGGACAGCTTTGAGCAGAATCCAAGCAACGGCGCGGAAACCCATCAGGCATAAAAGGAGCGGGCCGGCATCCTGGGGATGCCGGCCCGTCGTGCAGCGGATGCGTAACCCGTTTTACACCAGCAGCATGGCGTCGCCGTAGGAGTAGAACCGGTAGCCGCGCTGGATGGCCTCCGCGTACGCATGCATCACGGGCTCGTAGCCGCCGAGCGCGGAGACGAGCATCAGCAGCGTGCTGCGCGGCAGGTGGAAGTTGGTGACCAGGTGGTCCACGGCCTTGAAGCGGTACGGCGGACGGATGAAGATGTCCGTCCATCCCTCCCCCGCGTGCACCACGCCGTCGTCCGTGGCCACGCTCTCCAGCGTGCGCGTGACCGTCGTCCCCACGGCCCACACGGAGCCCCCCGCGGCGCGGGTGGCGTTCAGCGCGGCCGCGGCACCCGCGGACACCTGGTACCACTCGGAGTGCATGCGGTGCTCCGCCGGGTCCTCCGCCTCCACGGGGCGAAAGGTGCCCACGCCCACGTGGAGGACGAGGCGGACGATGCGCACGCCCCTGGCCTCCAGCGCCTCCAGCATCCCGGGGGTGAAGTGCAGCCCCGCCGTGGGCGCCGCCACGGAGCCGCGCTCGCGGGCGTACACCGTCTGGTAGCGCTCCCGGTCGGCGTCCGTGGCGGATCGCTCCACGTAGGGCGGCAGCGGCACCTCGCCGTAGCGGTCCAGCGCCTCCGTCAGTCCCAGCGGGGTGACCAGGCGCACGATGCGCTCACCGCCCGGCGTGGACTCCACGACCTCCACCGTCAGCTCGGGGCCGATCTCCACCGTGCGGCCGGGCTTGAGCTTGGCGCCGGGGCGCACGAGCGCCGTCCACACCTTTTCCTGCCCCTGGTGCGGGTGGAGGAGAAAGACCTCCGCCTCCGCGCCGCTGGCCCTGCGGCCCAGCAGGCGCGCGGGAAAGACGCGCGTCTCGTTGAGCACCAGCGCGTCTCCCGCGGGGACGTAGTCCACCAGGTCGGTGAAGGTGCCGTGCGAGACATCGCCCGTCGCGCGGTCCAGCACCAGCAGGCGGCTGGCGTCGCGGCGCTCCGCCGGGGCCTGCGCGACCTGCTCCGGCGGAAGGTGGAAGTCGAAGTCCGACGTGCGGAAGCCCCGCTCGCTCACGCGTCGAACAGGTTGGGCTGGGCGGGGCGCGGCGGGCCGCTCAGGCTTCCCAGGCCGCTCTGCTGGTCCACGGGGGGCGCGTAGCCGAAGCGGCGGTAGGCCAGCGCGGTGGCCACGCGGCCGCGGGGCGTGCGCATGAGAAAGCCGTTCTGGATGAGAAAGGGCTCGTACACCTCTTCCAGCGTCCCCGCGTCCTCGCCGATGGCCACGGCGAGCGTGTTCAATCCCACCGGCCCGCCGCCGAACTGCTCGATCATGCTGCGCAGCACGCGCGTATCCATCTCATCCAGGCCGAACTCGTCCACGTCCAGCATCAGCAGGGCGGCATCGGCCACGGCGCGGTCGATGTGGCCGTCCGCGCGCACCTGGGCGTAGTCGCGCACGCGGCGCATCAGCCGGTTGGCCACGCGCGGCGTGCCCCGCGAGCGCCGCGCGATCTCCATCGCCCCCTCCTTGTCGCACCCCACGCCTAGGATCTCGCCCGTGCGTTCCACGATGAAGGCCAGGTGCTCCACGGGGTAGTAGTGCAGCCGCTGCACGATGCCGAAGCGGGCGCGCATGGGCGGCGTAAGCAGGCCGTACCGCGTGGTGGCGCCGATGAGGGTGAACTTCTCGATGGGCATGCTGATCATCTGCGCGTGCGGCCCATCGCTCAGGCGCACGTCGATCCGCCAGTCCTCCATCGCGGGGTACAGGAACTCCTCGATGATGGGGCGCAGCCGGTGGATCTCGTCGATGAACAGGATGTCACCCTCGCGCAGGGTGGTGAGCTCGCGCACGAGGTCCGCCGGCTTTTCCAGCACGGGGGCGGCGGTGATCTTGATGTTGACGCCCAGCTCGCGGGCCATCAGCAGGGCCAGCGTGGTCTTGCCGAGCCCGGGCGGGCCGTAGAAGAGCGTGTGGTCCAGCGGCTCGCGCCGGTTGAGCGCCGCGTCGATGGCGATCTGCAGCGACTCCTTGACCTTGGGCTGGCCGATGAACTCCGCCAGCCGGTTGGGACGCAGCGAAAGCTCGGCGGTCTCCTCGTCGCCCAGGACGTCGGGCGTGGTGATCTCGGAGCGGGGTTCCTGTGACATCGGCATTCCATCGGGGGAGCGTCGGCGTTGCGCCCCAATGTACGGACTTTGTTCGGATCGTGCCACACATCCCGCGCCGCGGCACGTCCCTCACGGACTTCCCGCGGACGGGAGGTGGATACACGACGGCGGCCCTCCCCGGACCGGGAAGGGCCGCCGTGTGCGTCCACGGAGGGCGACGGGGCCCGCTGCCTGCCGCGCCGCGGGCCGGGGAGATCGAAGCTACTTCAGCCGGCCCAGCGCCTCGCGGATCAGGTCCGGCGCGGAGAGGTTCCCCTTCTCCTGGATCACGCTGCGCACGGCGCGGTCGGCGTCCTGCTGCGTGACGCCGAGGGCGGTGAGGGCGCGCAGGGCCTCTTCCGCGGCGGGGGCGCGCTGCCCCAGCGCGCCGGCGGCAAAGGCGATGTCGTCCAGCTTGCCCGTGAGCTCCAGCACCACGCGCTCGGCCGTCTTCTTCCCCACCCCGCTCACGGCCGTGAGCGCCGCCACGTTCCGCTCGCGCACCGCGCGCACCACCGACTCGGCCGTCATGGACGAGAGCATGGCCAGGGCCAGCCGCGGCCCCACGCCGTTGATGGTGAGCAGCCGCGTGAAGACCGTCTTTTCCGTGTCGTCCAGGAACCCGAAGAGCATCACGGCGTCTTCGCGCACCAGGTGGTAGGTGCGGATGGTCACCTGCTCGCCCAGGCGCGGCAGCCGCTCGAAGACGGTGGTGGGGATGGAGATCTCGTACCCCACGCCGCCGGACGTCATCACCTCCACGCGCTCCAGGTCGCGGACCAGCAGCTCGCCGCGGATGCGGGTGATCAACGGAGGCCCCCGGGAATCTTGATCATGGGCAGCTTGAGGTGGAAAGGAGAGCTCTTGGCCGTGGGCCCGAAGCCGCGGAAGCAGTGGCAGAGCGCGATGGCGATGCCGTCCGCGGCGTCGTGGGGCTTGGGCACGGCGCGCAGCTTGAGCAGGCGCTGCACCATCAATCCCACCTGGTCCTTGGTGGCCCGGCCGGCGCCCACCACGGCGGACTTCACCTCGGCGGGGGGATACTCGGCCACGGTCAGGTCGCGCAGGGCGGCCGCGAGGAGGATGGCGCCCCGCGCGTGCCCCAGCACCACGGAGGTGCGCACGTTCTTGGCGTAGAACACGCCCTCCACGGCCATGGCGCCGGGGTGCGTGCGGTCGATCACCTCCAGCACGCCCAGGTGGATGTCGCGCAGCCGCTCGGGGAGCGGGGCCTTGGCGTCCGTGCGGATGACGCCGCACTCCAGCAGCGACACGGCGCCGTCCGCCCCGCGGCGAACGACGCCGTAGCCCGTGACGGCCGTGCCGGGATCGATCCCCAGCACGACCGTGTCGGCCAGGCCGCGAGACGCACCCGCGGCGCGATCCATGGAGCTCAGACCTCGGCCAGGCTGTCGGTGTCCACGTCGGCGTTGGTGTACACCTTCTGCACGTCGTCCAGCTCCTCCAGCAGGTCCAGCAGCTTGAGCAGCTGCTCGGCGTCGGCGCCCTCCACGCGGATCTCGGTCTTGGGGACCATCGCCAGCTCGGCGTCTTCCCACTCGATGCCCGCGGCGCGCAGCGCGTCCTGCACGGCGTGGAAGTCGGCGACCTCGGTGAGCACCGTAAAGCCATCCTCGCCGCTCTCCACGTCCAGCGCGCCCGCCTCCAGCGCCGCCATCATCACCGTCTCCTCGTCGTGCTTCGACGCGTCGATGGAGATCTGGCCGCGGCGGTCGAACATCCACGCCACCGAGCCCGTGGTACCCAGGTTGCCGCCGTTGCGCGACAGCCAGCGGCGGATATCGGCCACGGTGCGGTTCCCGTTGTCCGTCAGCGATTCGATCATGATGGCGACGCCGGCCGGGCCGTACGCCTCGTACGTGATCTCCTCGTAGTTCACGCCCTCGAGCTCGCCCGTGCCCTTCTTGATG
>DATING010000159.1:0-1715 GCA_035474555.1 Longimicrobium sp.
CGCACCACCTCCGCGGCCTCGGCGTCGGCCCCGACGCGCGCGTGGCGATCTGTGTGGAGCGGGAGCCCGAGCTGGTGGTCGCCATCTTCGGGGTGCTCAAGGCGGGGGGCGCGTACCTGCCGCTGGACCCGGGCTACCCGCGGGAACGCCTGCTGGACATGGTGCAGGACAGCGCGCCGGTGGTGATGCTGACGCAGGGTTCGCTGGCCGGCCGGCTGGCAGGGCTGGACGTGCCCCTGCTCGCGCTGGACGAGGACGCGCCGCGGTGGCAGGGACAGCCGGACACGAACCCGGAGCGCGCGGCGCTGACGCCGGACAACTTGACGTACGTCATCTACACCTCGGGCTCCACGGGGCGGCCCAAGGGGGTGGAGATGACGCACCGGGGCGCCTCCAACCTGCTGCACTGGTACCTGGGCTCTACCGGGATCACGGATCGCGACGCGGTCCTGGTCGTCACCTCCTTCAGCTTTCACCTGACGCAGCGGAACCTGATGGCTCCGCTGTTCGTCGGCGGCCAGGTGCATTTGGCCGCCGAGCCGTTCGAGCCGCACAGGATCGCCGCGCAGATCGTCGCGTCGGGCATCACCATGATGAACGTGACCCCGACGGGCTTCCAGGCGCTGGTCGAG
Organism: Longimicrobium sp.; assembly: GCA_035474555.1. Taxonomy (GTDB): domain Bacteria; phylum Gemmatimonadota; class Gemmatimonadetes; order Longimicrobiales; family Longimicrobiaceae; genus Longimicrobium. The sequence continues at coordinate 633 of DATING010000159.1, forward strand.
GCGGATGGGGGGAAAGCCATCGGCGGACTGCGGATCGTGGTGTTTGGCGGGGAGCCGCTCTACCCGCGGCAGCTCGCCAGGGTGCCGGAGCCCCGTCCCGTGTTCCTGAACCCGTACGGCTCCACGGAGGCGACCGGGATCACGTGTCACCACTTCGCCCGGGCGAACCTGTCGAGCTACTCCAGCCGCTCCATGCCGCCGGGGCGCCCGATCGCAAACGCCCAGATCTACGTCCTGGACGCGGCCGGAGAGCCGGTGCCGGTCGGCGTGACGGGGGAGCTGTACCTGGGCGGTGCCGGGGTGACGCGCGGGTACCGGGCGCTGCCGGGGCAGACGGCGGAGCGCTACCTCCCCGATCCCTTCGGCACGCAGCCGGGTGCGCGTCTGTACCGGACGGGCGACCTGGGGCGGTGGCTGCCGGACGGGACCGTCGAGTTCATGGGCCGCGCCGACGCGCAGGTGAAGGTGCGCGGGTTCCGCATCGAGCTGGGCGAGATCGAGGCGCGGCTGGCCGAGCACGCGGCCGTGCACGAGACCGTGGTGGTGGCGCGGGCGCGCGACGGGGAGGCCGGCGACCCGCGGCTGGTGGCGTACTACACGGGTGAGGGAGCAAGCGCGGCGGCGCTGCGCGCGCACCTGGCGGAGCGGCTGCCGGACTACATGGTCCCGGCCGCATTTGTCCACATGGGCGCGCTCCCCGTGAACCCCAACGGCAAGCTGGACCGCAAGGCGCTGCCGGAGCCGGTGTACGCGCCGGAAGACGAGAATTACGTGGCGCCGCGGACGCCGGTGGAGGAGGTGCTGGCGGGGATCTGGGCGGAGGTGCTGGGCATCGGGCGGCTGGGGGTGCACGACGAGTTCTTCGGACTGGGCGGGCACTCGCTGCTGGCCACGCGGGTGGTGTCGCGGGTTCGCGAGGTGTTCGGCGTGGAGCTGCCGCTGCGGGCGCTCTTCGAGGGACCCACGGTGGCGGAGATGGCCAGTGCGGTAGAGGACGAGAGGTGCGCGGAGCTGCCGGTGCTGCCGCCCGTGGTGCCGGTGGAGCGCACGGAGCCGCCGCTGCTCTCATTCGCGCAGGAGCGG
>DATING010000160.1:0-2787 GCA_035474555.1 Longimicrobium sp.
ATCCGCTCACGCGGATACGCCCCGCCGCACCCCGGCGACGCGCAGGAACGCCCGGCAGGCGGGGGACGTGTCGCGCTCGCGGGGGACGGCGAGCCCGACCTCCCGCATCCGCGGCGGGTCCAGCGGGCGGCACACGACGCCGGGGGGGAGCGGGTCGGGGAGCGACAGCATCGGCTTGACGGCCACCCCGGCCCCCTGCTGCACCAGCTCCACGAGGGTGTGCACCTCGCGGATGTGGTACCGCACCTCCGGCGACGCCTCGCGCAGGAGCTGCTGCACGGCCGGCTCGCACCCGCCCGTGGACATGATGAACGAGAGGGAGGCCAGCTGCATCGCGTTGATGCGGTCCTCCCCCGCCAGCGGGTGGGCGGCGGGAAGGAGCACGGCCAGCTCGTCCCGGGCGATCCGGAAGGTGTCGAACTCCTCGTTGGGCAGCGTCACGAACCCCACGTCCAGCTTTCCCTCGCGCAGCCACTGCTCCACCTCGGGGTCGCTCCCTTCCACCACCGACACGGCGATCTCCGGGTACCCGCGCGCCAACGCCTGCAGGATGGGCGGCAGCAGGCGGCGGGACGACGTGGTCCCGAACGATCCCACCCGCACGCTCCCGCGCCGCAGCCGGCGCGCCGCCTCCGCCTCGTCGCGCATGGAGGCCTTGAGGCGCAGCACCTCCCGGGCGCGCACCATCATCGTCTCCCCGACCTCGGTGAGCTGGATTCCCCGCGCGTTGCGCACCAGCAGCGTCACCCGCAGCACCTCCTCCAGCGCCGTGACCGCCTTGCTCACCGCGGACTGGGACATCCCCAACTCCCGCCCGGCGGCGGTAAAGCTGCCGTGGTCGGCCACGGCGACGAACGCCTGCAGCTGCGCGTCGGTCATTCGGGTACGCCGCCGGGGTTCATGAGCGATCCTTCATTTGAGCATGACCGGGCCCGTCCCTACCGTTGCGCCGTGGGCACGCTTCCCCGGCCGGGTGCCGCGCAGGAAGCCGGCGGCGAACAACGGAATATGGGATGATGAACCACAGACATGCCACCCTGGCGGCCCTGGTGCTCACGGCGTGGGCGGCGGCCGCGGGCCCGGCGCGGGGACAGCGCGCGGGGGAGAACCCCGTCACCGCCGCGGAGGACGCGTTCGGCTCCAGCGTGGGCGGCGAGAGCATCGGCGTGTACGGCCCGGACGACGTGCGCGGCTTCAGCCCGCTCGCGGCCGGCAACGTACGGCTGGAGGGCCTCTACTTCGACCGGCGCGCGGAGTTCACCAGCCGCCTGGTCGCCGGGCACGCCGTCCGCGTGGGGATGTCGGCCGGCGGCGCCTCGTTCCCGGCGCCCACGGGGATCGTGGAGTACCGCCTGCGCAAGCCGGGGGATGCGCGGGTCGTGAGCGTGGTCTCGCAGGCCAACTCGTACGGCGGCGCCCAGGTGGAGACCGACGTCCAGCTGCCCCTGGCCGCCGGCGTGCTGGGCGTGGGCGGCGGCGTGGGCCTGTACCGCAACCGGTACCCGGACGGCGGCGACGCCCTGGTCTCGTCCCTGGCCTTCGTGCCGCGCTGGCGGCCGGCGAAGGGCGTGGAGGTGCTCCCGTTCTGGAGCCGCATCGACGTGGTGGACCGGTCCGCGGCGCCCGTGGTGCTGGTCGCGGGGGACCACCTGCCCCCGGAGGTCGCGCGCCGGCGCTTCTTCGGCCAGCCCTGGGCCGACGCCGACATCACGCGGACCAACGCCGGGGTGCTCGCCGGCGCGCCGCTCCTGGGCTGGGCGCTGCGCGGCGGCGTGTTCCGGTCCGCGGAATCGCCCCACCGCACGTTTTCCATCCAGTTCCGGGACGCGACGCGGGAGGGTATGGCCGACCGGGTGGCCCTCGCCACGGGGGCGGAGCGGTTCGCGTCCACCTCGGGCGAGGTGCGGCTTTCCCGCGCGTTTGGGGAAGGGCGGCTGGCGCAGGCGGTCCACTTCTCCCTGCGCGGCCGCGACCTGCACCGGCGCTACGGCGGCTCCGACCACGCGGAGCTGGGCCCCGGGCGGATCGCGGAGCGCCGCTTTGCCCCCGCGCCCGAGTTCCGGTTCGCGCCCCAGACGCGCGACCACGTGCGGCAGTGGACGGGCGGCGTCTCCTACCAGGCGCGCTGGGGGGGCCTGGGGGAGCTTGGCCTGGGCGTGCAGCGCGCGGAGTACCGCAAGGCGGTGACGGCCCCCGGGGGCGCGCTTCCCGTCTCGCGCGACGCGCTGCTCCTGTACAGCGGCGCCGTCACGGTGCACCCCGGCCGGGGCACCGCGGTGTACGCGGGCTTCACGCAGGGGCTGGAGGAAAGCCCGGTGGCGCCGGAGGTGGCCGTGAACCGCGGCGATGCGCCGCCCCCCATCCGCACCGAACAGGCCGACGCGGGGTTCCGGTGGTCCGTCACGCGTGGCATTCGCCTCACGACCGGTGCATTCCGCGTGGAAAAGCCGTACTACGCGCTGGATTCCGGCCGCGCGTTCCGCCCACTGGGCCGGGTGCGCCACCAGGGGGTGGAGGTGTCCGTCTCCGGCGAGGTCGCACCCGGACTGCGGGTGGTGGCCGGGGCCGTGCCCATCGACGCGGAGGTCAGCGGCGAGCAGGTGCGGGCCGGGGTGGTCGGGGCGCGGCCGGTCGGGATCTCGGCGTGGAACGTGGTCGCCAACGTGGACTACCAGCCGCCCGCGCACCCGGCGGTCTCCTGGGACGTGGCCGTCACGAGCTCCGGCAGCCGCGCCGCGAACGCCGCCAACACGCTCACGGCGCCCGGCGTCACGCTGCTGGATGCGG
>DATING010000161.1:0-4184 GCA_035474555.1 Longimicrobium sp.
CGCGCGCGCTCCGTTCGCAGGTACGACTTGGACCGCTGGCGCGACTCGCGGAGCGCCTCCTCGTACAGGCGCAGGGCGTCCTGGAAGTTGCCGCGGGCGTACGCCTCGCGCCCCCGGATGTACGGCGAGCCGCTGATCAGCAGCTGCGCCACGTAGTGCCGCACCTCGCCCTCCGTGACGTCCATCCCGCCGGAGCGGTCCAGCTCCTGGCGCGCCCACGCCTCCAGGTACATGCGGAACAGGCCGGCCTCGAAGCGGCGGTACAGGAACGGGTCCATGGTCAGCGCGCGAAAGTACAGCGAGTCGATGGCCATGATCTCCGGCTGCCGCAGCAGGCGCCGCTCGCCGTCCCAGTACTGCACCAGGCGGGTCGGATTGCTCATCAGCATCGCCGTGTAGCGGCCGTACAGGGCGTCGGAGAGGGTGGGGTTGATCTGGTGCGCCCAGTAGAAGGCGTCCGCGGCCTCGCGGGGCCGGTCGGCCAGGCGGGCCTCGCCCAGGGCCATGTACGCGCGGGCGTCGTTGCTGTCCGCGGCGGCGGGGAGCACGGGTCGGCGCGGCACCTCGCCGCGGCGCTGGGCATGGGCGGGCACGGCCGCGAGGGCCAGGAGAACGAGAAGGAGAAGGTGGCGCACGGATCTGCCTGCGTGTGGGGTGTGGATGTGTGTGCGTGCGAGCGAACCGCATCCGCCGGCCGGCGGATGCGGGCGAGTCTTCGAGTCCGAGAGTCTGCGATCAGGGCGTCGCCGTGAGCGTGGCGACCATGCCTTCCACCCGCGCGCGGCGCGGGTCGTCGCGGCGGGCGCGGGCCAAAAAGGCGCGGTAGGGGGCCAGGGAATCGCCCTCGCCGCGCCAGTCGCGCACCAGGCCCAGGATGTACCAGGGATCGGCGTAGTACGGCGCCAGCGCCGTCACGGCCAGCAGCTCCGCCTCCGCTTCCGGCAGCTGGCGCGTGGCCGCGAGCAGGGCGGCATGGGCCAGGCGGGCGCCGGGCTCGTCGCGCCCCGTCTCCGCGGCCAGCCGCAGCTCCGCCAGCGCCGTGGCCGTATCGCCCTCCATCAGCGCCAGGGCGCCCATCCGCTGGTGCGCGGGGTGGTACGACAGGTCCTCCGTCAGGGCGCGGGCGTACGCCTCGCGGGCCGCGGCCCGATCCCCGCGCCGTTCCAGCACCATCCCCCGGCTGTGCTCCAGGACGGCCTTGCTGTCGTACAGGAAGACCAGTCCGCCGGCCTCCTCCGCCTCCTGCCCCGCGGCCAGCGCGTGGCCGAACTCCACCAGGGCCATGGAGTCGTTGCCGGCCAGGGCGAACATGCGTCCGCGCTCCTGCCGGATCACGCGCAGGGACTCGGAGTAGCGGCCGCGGCCCTGGCGCAGGGCCTCGTCGTACGCCTGCAGCGCCTGCGCGAGCCGCCCCTCGCCCGCCATCACCCGGCCGCGCATCACGGGGGGCAGGTCGCGCATGACCCCCTCCGTGTAGAAGTTGGCCATGGAGCGCTGCGATGCGTCGTCCGACGGGTCCGACATCACCGACATCACGTACAGCCGGATGAGCTCGCGGTCAAAGCGGCGCTGGACGAACGGGTCCATGCGCAGGGCCCGCAGGTACAGCGAGTCCATCCGCAGCACCTCGGGGCGTGCGCGCGTGCGGCGGTCGCCCTCCGTGTACAGCACCAGCCGGCGCGTGTCGGACATCAGCAGCGCGGCGTAGCGGGCGTACAGCGGGTCCGCCCACGCCGGGTCCAGCTGCGCGGCCCAGTAAAAGGCGTCCGCGGCCTGGCGCGGCTCGCGCTCCATCAGCTGCTGCCCCAGCCGGTAGTACGACTGGGCCGCGTTGCTGTCCGCGTCCATGGGGAGCCGGGGGCGGCGCGGCGCGTCGTCGCGCTGGGCGTGGGCCGGCGCGGCGGCCAGCAGCAGGAGCAGGGCGGGGAGGATGCGGCGCATGAGTGAAGCGGGCGGGCGGTGGATGATGCGTCACAACGCGTCAGCCGGTGCGGAACGGACACCGGTGCGATGGATTCGTGTCGCGACGGATTCGTTTCGCGGCGGATTCCCGTGGCGGTCAATGCTGTCGGCGGTCGATCGATTGCGGCTGCGGAAGATGCCCGTCGCGGAAGATGCGAGTCGCGGCGGATTTCGTCGCGGTGATTCAGGGCGCGGCGGCGGCCGTCCGCTCCGCCACGACCTGTGCCGCCCGTGTGCGGCAATCGGGTGCCTTCAGACGCGGCGGACGGCTCCGCGGTCACGCCGGGCCGGTGGGTTCCGTCACGGTAGCCAGTAAAACGAGGATCTGCGGACGGGTGGAGCAAAGACAGACGGGCGATGGACCGCCCCGTGCGGCGGAAATCCTGGTGGAGCAGCAAAGAGCGAACGGTGGACCGCCGGGGTGCGCTGGACGAGCCGATGAGAAACGGAAAGATAACGGAGCGTCCGTTTTACGCAAAGGGGCTCACGAGCCCAAAATCCGCACGCGAGGGGACAATCCACGCGCCGCGCAAGATAGCGTGCGGCGGGCCGGGCGCAAGATTCTTCCGCCGGGCGAACGTTCCCCCCAACGTTTCGGAGCCGGCGGTGGTACTACGATCCAGAGCGCCGTGCGGAGGACGTCGCGCGGCACAAGGAAACCCGATCAGCAGACGAGCACCATGAAGTTCCTGACCATCGCGGCCGTGGCGCTGTCCCTGGCCGCCGGCACCGCCGCCCCCCTGGCCGCCCAGCCCGGCCGCGACACCGCCGCCGTGCGGGCGCGCGGCGCGGCCCTCCCCGCGTTCGAGCGGATGATGCGCCACCGCGCGGAGCTGGGGCTGAGCGACGCGCAGGTGCGGCAGCTGGAGACCATCCGCCAGCGGCTCGAGGCGCAGAACGCGCCCCTGCGCCAGCAGCTCGCGACGCAGAGCCAGCGCTTGCGCACGGAGCGCCGCGAGCAGCTGCAGCGGATGAGCCCCGAGGCGCGCCGCGCCGAGCTCCGCCGCCTGCGCGCCCAGCGCGCCGGGGAGCGCGTCCCCGCGGACATGCAGCCCGTCGTGCGGCAGATGCGCGTGAACATCGAAGAAGCCATGCACCAGGCGCAGGGCGTGCTCACGGCCGAGCAGCGGGTGCGCGCCCGCGAGCTCCTGCGGGCCGAGCGGATGGAGCGGCGTCCGGCCGTGCGCCGGGAGCGCGAGCGCCGCCCCGGCGCCGATGCCCGGCCCCGGATGGAGCGCGAGCGCCGTCTCCGCGAAAACCGCCAGCCGTGAGCACGGCCGCGTCGCTCCCCTTGCAGCCCATGCGGGCCAGCGCGCGAGCGGTGTCCTCCGTGGAGGACGACGAGGCTGCGCTGGTGGAGCGCGTGCGCCGCGGAGAGCCCGCGGCGTTCGATTCACTCGTGTCCCAATACATGCGGCGCGCGTTTGCGGTCGCGTATCGCCTGCTGGGGAACCGCGAGGACGCGGAGGATCTCGTTCAGGAGACGTTCCTGACGGTGCTCCGGAAGATCGACACGTTCGAGCGCGGCCGCGCGTTTTCCCCCTGGTTCTTTCGCATCCTGGTGAACCGGGGGCTGAACGCCCGCAAGTCGCGCGCGCTGCGCACTACGGACCTGCTGCCGGAGGATGCCGCGTCCGGCGGCGCGTCGCCCGAGCGCGCGGCGGAGCGGGCGGAGCTGCGCGGGCGGCTGCGGACGGCCATGGACGGCCTTCCCGAGCGCCAGCGGGTGGTCGTGGAACTGTTCGAGCTGGAGGGCTTCAGCGGCGCGGAGATCGCGGAGATCCTGGAGATCAGCGACGGCACCGTGCGCTGGCACCTCCACGAGGCGCGCAAGACGCTGCGGCAGGCGCTCGCCGTGTATGAACGGAAGGACTGAACGATGGATGACATGAACCGCGATCCCGTGCTGGGCGCCGCCCTGCGCGATGCGTACGGCGACGCGCCGGAGATGGACCTGGATGCCCTGCGCGCGCGTGTTTCCGCGGCCGCGGAGCTGCCGCTGGCCGCGCGCCGCCGGAGCCGCGCGCGTTCGCGGGGGCTGCGTGCGCTGGTGCCGCTGGCCGCCGCGGCCGGGATCGCCGCCGTGGCCGTCGCGACGCTGCCCGAGCGGCGCGTGCCGCTGTCGCAGGCGGACGAGGCCGTGGTGCAGGAGATCCTGGACCTGTCCGTCCCGGGCGAGGTGGGCGCGCTGATGTCCGGCGAGGCGGCGGACCAGGCGCTGC
>DATING010000162.1:0-12460 GCA_035474555.1 Longimicrobium sp.
ACGCTGAGCTTCGGTGTCGGCCGAAAGAACCGGGCCGACGACGCGCCGGTGGACGATCCGCTGTTCGGCGATCCGGCCTGGGACGCGGTCCCGGCCAAGCACCGGCAGGCGCTCCAGGTGAAGGCCCGGCAGCAGCTCGGCACGGTGGGCAGCGGCAACCACTACGTGGACGTGTTCGCCGCCGAGGACGGCGCCGTGTGGGTGGGCGTGCACTTCGGCAGCCGGGGGCTGGGGCACACCATCGCATCCGACTTTCTGGCGCTGGGGCAGGGGCTGGACTGGGGCCGCCGCGCGCCCGAGAAGGAGGTGCTGCTGGACCTGGAGCAGCCGCTGGGACACGACTACTGGCAGCTGATGGAGCTGGCCGGCCAGTACGCGTACGCCGGGCGCGAGTGGGTGGCGCGCAAGGTGGTGCAGATGCTGGGCGGCACGGAGCTGGAGCTGGTGCACAACCACCACAACTTCGCCTGGAAGGAGCAGCACGCCACGGCGGAGGGCGAGCCGGCCGAGCTGGTGGTGGTCCGCAAGGGCGCCACGCCGGCGTTCCCTGGGCAGAAGGGGTTCATCGGCGGCAGCATGGGCGACGACGCGGTCATCGTCCAGGGCGCCGCGACGGTGGACGAGGAGACGGCGGCCCTGCAGCGCGAGGCCCTGTTCTCCACCGTCCACGGCGCGGGGCGGGTGATGAGCCGCACGGCCGCGGCCGGCAAGACGCACCGCAAGACGGGGCGCGTCATCACGCCGGGGCGCATCAACCGCGAGATGGTGGCGGACTGGCTGGGCAAGAAGGGCGTGGTGCTGCGCGGCGGCGGCCTGGACGAGGCGCCGCAGGCCTATCGCCGGCTGGCCAAGGTGCTGGACGCGCAGGGCCCCACCATCCAGGTGGAGCACACGCTCCATCCGCTCATCGTCGTGATGGCCGGCGCGGGGGAGATCGACCCGTACAAGGACTGAACTATGGAGTGCGTGAGTGCGTTAGTGCGTGAGTGCGGAAGTGGCAGATGCAGTTCACTCACGCACTTCCGGACTAACGCACTGTCTTCAAAACTCTGGAGTGGAGGATGTGACGATGGCAAAGCGGAAGAACGACCAGCCGTCCTTTTGAGCGGACGAGCAAGCGGCGCAAGGGGTTCCCGTCCGAGACGCGGGTCCGGCGCGGCTATCGGGAGGTGAACGGCAGGGAGCTGCTGGAGAAGCTGGGCCGCAACGACCTGTGCCCGTGCGGCAGCGGACGGCGGTTTCAAGAAGTGCTGCATGCGCGACGGCGCCCACGACGGCTCCAACCGCCACGACTACTTTCAGGGAGTGAGAGGATCCAAACGATGCGCGCTGCTCAGGAGCAGGAGAGGCTGATTGACGGCCTCAGTGTTCAGGTCAGCGAAATGGGGGTGTGGGTAATTGACCAATTCCGTAAGTCTTTGTCGCCTGAGCATCTTGCAGCTGTTCAGGATTTTGTCAGGTCCGGCTTGCTGAATGTAGAGCGGCGGATTAGAGATCTTCGGCGCAGAACCCCCCGGAAGAAGCGGTATCAAGCTGAATGCCGTGAAGCAGATGCAGCAACAAGGCGTCGCATTGGCGAGCACAACGACCATGCGAGGAGGCGTGATCGTGCCTTGATCACACATCGGAACATCTTGCGTCAGATCGGCGATGCCTGCGCCTGGGTAGTGCTCCGAGAGAATGCCCGTATCATCTCGGTATTGTTCGATGAGACTAAACAGCACCATCTGGCCGAAGGGATTGGACTCGCTGGACCGCTCGAACTAGCGCAGCGGGCCCACCGGTCAGGTGAGTTCTATGTAATCGAGAACGACCTTACTCGGTGCCTTGGAACAGGGGATATTACGGTTGTCCGCACCAACGGGCGATGGCTCCGTCCTCTGACTCTGGAGGTCAAGTCGACAGGAGAGTTTCGAGAAGGGGCCATGCTCGGCGTGCATTTAGTGACGGCGAGTTCTGATTCACCGGTCGACGAAATGCTCCTTGGTGACTTCGTCCGAATCCTGAACATGGAAGTACGCGAAGGTACTCAAATTCCCCGGAATGCCATACGTCAGAGCAAAGAATTACTGACACGTTCGGAGTTGATGCTTGCGCTGACAACAACAAGAGCGACTCAACTGGGGCAGCCAACACGAGCGTTGTGGCAGTCTCTCCAAGAAGTGTTGGACGAGGCGGGCGAGCGCGGCTTCGCATTTCGTGAGGTTGAGTCCGGAGTTGTGTATCTGGGGGTCGATACTGAACGTGCTGAAGATCCCAAGACTTTTGCCGAGCATATACGAACTGAATTGAGAACCGCTGGATACGCGCCAGACAACAATCCCTGGCACGCGATCTCTACTGAGGAAATGCGGGAAAATGATGCCACGTCAGCCTATGTAGCTCCAATCGCGCTTTGGGATCTGCGTCCGGAAACTCGTGTAGCCCTACTCTCCGGACGTATGTACTTCCAGTGCATCTATGATCCCGCAGTTTGGGAGAACGCGCTACGCGAGTTTGGGATCGTGATGCAAATCGATCCGGACGGCGACGGATGGGTTCTCCGGAAAGGTAAGCAGCTCGCCCAGTTGGGTGCTGTCGAAGTTCAATGCATCAGGGCCGGACTCGCGTTCTCCGGAATGAGTCCGACAGAACTGGCAGAGCGGATCCGTCACGGGTTTTCCGCTTAGCTACACTGCTCAACGTATGTGATATGCTCCTGACCATCCGCACCACGCACCAGCCGGCGACGGACCTGGGCTACCTGCTGGGCAAGAACCCGGCGCGCGCGCAGACCTTCGAGCTGGGGTTCGGCAACGCGCACGTGTTCTATCCCGAGGTGGACGAGCGGGCGTGCACCGCGGCGCTGCTGCTGGACGTCGATCCCGTGGGCCTGGTGCGCGGGCGCGGCGACGGCGAGGGCGCGCTGGACCAGTACGTCAACGACCGGCCGTACGTCGCGTCGTCGTTCCTGTCCGTGGCGCTCTCCCGCGTGCTGCGCAGCGCCATGGGCGGCACCAGCCGCGAGCGGCCGGAGCTGGCGCAGACGCCGCTGCCGCTGGAGGCGCGCATCGCCGTCGTGCCGGCGCGCGGGGGCGAGGACGTGCTGCGGCGCCTGTTCGAGCCGCTGGGCTACGCGGTTTCGGTGGATGCGCATCCGCTGGATCCCGCGCACCCGTCGTGGGGCGACAGCCGCTACTTCACCGTCACGCTCTCCGCCGTCACGCGGCTGCGCGACCTGCTGACGCACCTGTACGTGCTCATCCCCGTCCTGGACGGCGCCAAGCACTACTGGGTGGGCGACGAGGAGGTGGAGAAGCTGCTGCGCCACGGGGAGGGATGGCTGGCGAATCATCCCGAGCGCGACCTGATCGCCGCACGCTACCTCAAGCACCGCCGCAGCCTGGTGCGCGACGCCATCGCGCGGCTGGAGCCGGCGCCGCCGGGGGAGGACGACGCGGACGAGGCGCCGGACGCCGAGGAGGCGGCCCTGGAGGAGCGGGTGAGCCTGAACCAGCAGCGCCTGGCCACGGTGCTGGCGGCCCTCCGCGCCACGGGCGCGCGCCGGGTGCTGGACCTGGGCTGCGGCGAGGGGCGGCTGCTGCGGATGCTGATGGACGAGCCCGCGTTCGGCGAGATCGTGGGGATGGACGTGAGCCACCGCGCGCTGGAGATCGCGGCGGAGCGGCTGAAGCTGGAGCGGCTGCCGGAGCGGCGGCGCGAGCGCATCCGCCTGATCCACGGCTCGCTGATGTACCGCGACCGGCGGCTGGAAGGCTTCGACGCGGCGGCCGTGGTGGAGGTGGTGGAGCACCTGGACCCGCCGCGGCTGGCGGCGTTCGAGCGGGTGCTGTGGCAGCACGCGCGGCCGGGGACGGTCGTCCTCACCACGCCCAACGCCGAGTACAACCGGATGTGGCCCACGCTCCCCGCGGGCAACTTTCGCCACCGCGACCACCGCTTCGAGTGGACGCGCGCGGAGTTCCAGGGGTGGGCGGACGGCGTGGCGGAGCGGTGGGGATACACCGTCCGCTTCGGCCCCGTGGGCCCGGAGGACGCGCAGGCCGGCGCCCCCACGCAGATGGCCGTCTTCACGCGGCTGGATGCGGCGGCTGCCGGGGCGGAGGACTGATCCCGAATCCGAAAGAACCCCTGGGGATACGCGCATTCTTTTCAGGATCTGGTATGGTGCCGCGGCACATCCAGGCGACGTTCCCGACGACAGTTCATCCCGACGCACGCGACACCGCATGACCGACATCCAGCACTCCGCCTCCGTGCCGCCAGCCGATTCCGGCCCCGGCACGCGCACCGCTCCGGCGGCATCCATCCGCATCCCCACCCTGTCGATGGTGGTGCTGGTGGGGGCGTCGGGGTGCGGAAAGAGCACGTTCGCGCGCCGGCACTTTCTCCCCACCGAGGTGCTGTCGTCCGACGCGTTCCGCGCGATGGTGGCGGACGACGAGATGGACCAGTCGGCCACCACGGACGCGTTCGCCGCGCTGCACTTCGTCCTGCGCACGCGGCTGCGCGCGGGGCGGCTGACCGTCGTGGACGCCACCAACACGCAGTCCGCCAGCCGCAAGCCGCTGGTGGCCATCGCGCGCGAGACGCACGTCATCCCGGTGGCCATCGTCCTGAACGTTCCCGAGCGCGTGTGCCAGGCGCGCAACGAGGGGCGCACGGACCGGCAGGTGCCGCGGCACGCCATCGCGCACCAGTCACAGCAGCTGCGCAGGTCGCTGCGCGAGCTGCGGCGTGAGGGGTTCCGCCACGTCTTCGTGCTGGACGATGCGCAGGCCGACGCGGTGGAAGCCATCGTCCGCCAGCCGCTGTGGAACGACCGGCGCGGCGAGACCGGCCCGTTCGACGTCATCGGCGACGTGCACGGCTGCGGCGACGAGCTGGACGCGCTGCTGGACCGGCTGGGCTACGCGATGGACGACGATGGCGTCAGGCGGCACCCGGAGGGTCGCAAGGCGGTGTTCGTGGGCGACCTCGTCGATCGCGGGCCTCGCATCGTCCACGTGCTGCGCACCGTCATGGCCATGGTGGATGCGGGGAGCGCCCTGGCCGTGCCGGGCAACCACGACGTAAAGCTCGTCCGCGCGCTGCGGGGCAAGAGCGTGCAGGTGACCCACGGCCTGGACCGTTCGCTGGCGGAGCTGGAGGCGGAGACGCCGGACTTCCGCGCGCGGGTGGCGGAGTTCCTGGACGGGCTGGTGAGCCATTACCTGCTGGACGGCGGCGCGCTGGTGGTGGCGCACGCCGGCCTCACGCAGCCGCTGCAAGGGCGCGGCAGCGGCGCCGTGCGCGCGTTCGCGCTGTACGGCGAGACCACGGGCGAGACGGACGAGTTCGGGCTCCCCGTGCGCCACAACTGGGCGGCGGAGTACCGCGGGCCGGCCACGGTGGTCTACGGGCACACGCCCGTGCCGGAGCCGGAGTGGCTGAACCGCACCATCAACGTCGATACGGGGTGCGTGTTCGGCGGGCGGCTGACGGCGCTGCGCTGGCCGGAGCGCGAGCTGGTGTCCGTGCCCGCCGCGGCCACCTACGCCGAGCCCGCGCGCCCGTTTCTGCCGGCGCAACTGGAGGCGCCGGCGCTCACGGCCCAGCAGCGGACCGACGAGCTGCTGGACCTGGAGGACGTCACGGGCAAGCGCATCGTGCAGACGGGGCTGATGCGCGGCGTGACCATCCGCGAGGAGAACGCCGCCGCCGCGCTGGAGGTGATGAGCCGGTTCGCCGCCAACCCGCGCTGGCTGGTGTACCTGCCGCCCACCATGTCGCCCAGCGCCACGAGCGCCGAGCCGGGGCTGCTGGAGCACCCGGCGGAAGCGTTCGCCTACTACCGGCACGAGGGCGTGCCCGCGGTGATCTGCGAGGAAAAGCACATGGGCTCGCGTGCCGTGGTGGTCGTCTGCCGCGACGAGGAGGCGGCGCGGCGGCGCTTCGGGGTGGAGGACGACGGCGCCGGGATCGTCTACACCCGCACGGGCCGCCGCTTCTGGGATGACGCGGCGCTGGAGGCGCAGGCCATCGGCATCCTGCGCGAGGCCATGACGGCGTCCGGCTTCTGGGACGAGCTGGCGACGGACTGGGCCGTGCTGGACTGCGAGCTCATGCCGTGGTCCGCCAAGGCGCAGGAGCTCATCCGCGGCCAGTACGCCGCCGTGGGCGCGGCGGCGCGGGGTGCCCTGGCGGCGGTGGATGGCGTGCTGCGGACGGCGGCGGAGCGCGGCGCGCCGGTGGACGGGCTGCGCGCGCGCTTCGGCGAGCGGCGGGCGCTGGCGTCGGCGTACACGGACGCGTACGGACGATACTGCTGGCCCGTGGAATCGGTGGACGACCTGCGCCTGGCGCCCTTCCACGTCCTGGCGACGGACGGTGCAGTCCACGCGGACCGCCCGCATCCGTGGCACCTGGACGTGATCGCGCGCATCCGGGCCGCCGGGGACCGGCTGCTGTATCCCACGGAGCACCGCGTGGTGGACGTGGCCGATCCGCAAAGCCAGGCGGACGCCATCGCGTGGTGGGAGGCGATGACGGCCGCGGGCGGCGAGGGGATGGTGGTCAAGCCGCTGGAGTTCGTGGCCCGCGGGCGGCGGGGGATCGTGCAGCCGGCGGTGAAGTGCCGCGGCCGCGAGTACCTGCGGCTGATCTACGGGCCGGAGTACACGCTGCCGGAGAACCTGGAGCGGCTGCGGCAGCGTGGGCTGGGGGCCAAGCGGTCGCTGGCGCTGCGCGAGTTCGCGCTGGGCGTGGAGGGGCTGGAGCGCTTCGTCCGCGGCGAGCCGCTGCGCCGCGTGCACGAATGCGTGTTCGGGGTGCTGGCGCTGGAGAGCGAGCCCGTCGATCCGCGGCTGTAGGACGGAAGTGCGGAAGTGCGGAAGTGCGGAAGTGCGGAAGTGCGGAAGTGCGGAAGTGCGGGAGTGGCGGATGCGGATCGACGCCGCGCTCATGTACTCCGGCCCCCATGAGCGCGCCGTTTCAGCCGGCCGCCGGCTGCTTCCGTTTGCGCGGGCGGAGACCGTCCATGTGCGGAAGGGTCGTTCAGATCCTGCTCCGCCACGGGATTGGCGAAAGATACCGATTGCGCCGGTTCTTGTAAGAGCTGCGGGGGCGGATTAGCTTCGGCGCACCCGGAGTCTGATCTACCCACTTTGTGCGGCGAGATGATCGAATGATGCGGATGGTTCCATGGATGGGTGCGGTGCTTTTGCTGGCGGGCGCGGCAAGGGCGGAGGCGCAGGCAGCGCCGCTGTATTACTGGGTGCAGGCCGGCGCGCAGGGCGAGTGGCAGTTCCGCTCGGTGTACCCGGGCAGCGTCGCGTGTCCCGCGCCGGCGGCGGTGCGATCGTCCGCCAGCGCCGACTTTCCCGTGACCGTCTGCCAGCAGACGCTGGGCACGCAGCCCGTTCAGCTGCCGGGAATGCCGCGGCCGGTGGCGGCGCCGTCCCGGGTGGAGCGCGTGGTGGTAATCGGCGACACGGGGTGCCGCGCCAAGGACCAGGACTGCTACAGCGCGGCTTCGTGGCCCTTTGCGCCGGTGGCCTACGGCGCCGCGAGCGCCAGGGGCGACCTCGCGGTGCACGTGGGCGACTACATCTACCGCGAGCGCTGCATCACCGGCAAACCGGGGCCCTGCGGAGACAAGTGGGCCACGTGGGTGGCGGACTGGTTCCAGCCGGCCGGCGAGCTGCTGTCCGCCGCGCCCTGGGTCTTTGCCCGCGGCAACCACGAAGACTGCACGCGCGGCGGCCGCGGCTGGTTCATCTTCTTCGATCCGCGGGACGTGCCGGCGGACGGGTGCGATCCCACGACGGATCCGTACGCGGTGCAGGTGCCCGGCGTGGGCAAGCTGCTGATCCTGGATTCGGCGTGCGCGCCGTGGTACTCCACGGGCTGCTGGTCCACCGGCAGCGGCAAGAACACGGTGAACGACTCCGCGCAGGCCATCCCCGCGTTCACGGAGCAGCTGCGCGGGCTCGCGCAGCTGGCCCAGGGGCAGGAGCCCGCGTGGCTGGTGACGCACACGCCCATCTGGGCGCGCGACGACACCATGACCGTGAACGCCGACTCGGTGGGCTCGTACATCCTGCAGGCGGCCCTGCGGCGGCTCTCGCCCGCGGGCGGGCTGCCGCCGTCGGTGAGCCTGTCGCTGTTCGGGCACATCCACCTGTGGGAGGCCATGGACTTCGCGGCGCCGCGAACGCCTATCCTGGTGCTGGGCGACGGCGGCACGTCGGAGGTGTCGGGCATTCCGCCGGTGGCTCCCGGCACGCGCATCGACGGGGTGGCGGCGGAAGGACTGTGGACCAGCTCGGCGTTCGGCTACACGGTGCTGCAGGCGTCCGGCGGCGGCTGGACGGCCACGCTGACGCCCGTCGCCGGCGCGGGCACCGGCATCACCTGCACGCTGGCGAGCGGCCAGATGACGTGCTGAAGGCAGGCTGCACCCCGTCCCGCGAACGTCGATCGCCGGGCCGCAGGGCCCGGCGATTCGTTTTTCCGATGGGCGCAGGCCTGTCCGGGCGATGGATTCGCCATGGGCTCCGCGGCGGGAGCGCAGGCCGTGCGTCGTGGGTGTCGGCGCAGGCCGACAGTGTGATGTTGTAGCCGCGATTTCAATCGCTTTCTTGTGACGGGGCAATCGCGATCTCGATCGCTTTTCTCCACCTGTGCAACCCAGTGAGGCCTGATGTCGCGCAGCATCCACGCGACGAGCCGCGAGTTCGAGCGCCTGGTCCGGTCGGGCGCGCCGCCGGAGGAGCTGCGCGAGGCCGCCCGCGTGCTGCGCGACAAGCACTACATCAAGCGCGGGATCGGCCAGGAGCGGCGGCTGCGTGATGCGGCCCCCCCGCCCACCGCGCCGGACGCCGTCCCCGTGCGCGTGTACGACCAGGGCCCGCACGTCCTGCACGCCGCGTCGCCGGACGACGTGCGCGAGGTGCTGCGGCGGCTTCCGCCCGGCATCACCGACGGGCTGGCGGCGGTGCACCTCAAGCTGGGCCTGCACGAGCAGCTGGCCAGCATGCGGCGCTGGCCCGGCCCCGAGCGGCCCGACCCCTACACCGGCCGCTGGAGCACGGAGACGGTGCGGGGGATCTGGGACGCGCGCGTGCGGGGCCGGTACCGGCCGCGGCGGTCCGTCATCGAGGTCTACGCGTTCGTGGTCGCGGGGCCGGACGAGGTGGACGTGGAGGCCTGGCTGTGGGGGATGCGCGTGGAGGCGCTCACCACGCTGGTGCACCAGGCGGCGCGCCACCACGACACGGTGCATCGCGTGGCCCGGGGCCGCTGGCGCGCCAACCCCGGCGAGCACGCCGAGGCGTACGCCCGCGCCCGGGCCCGGGAATGGAGGCGCGACGTGGTGCTGCCCTACCTCTTCGAGCGCGATCCGCCGGGTGCGCGCGAGCATCCGCGTGGTGCCGCATCCGCCGGCGCCGATTGACCCAGGAGAACGCAGCTGGCCGAGCTGTACGAGCATGGCGGAACAACGGGCAATCCGCTGCAGAGCCTGCTGGATTTTATCCTCGCGCTGGACGACGCGAAGATCTTCTACAACCTGTCCCGCGTCCGCGCCGAGGCGCTGATGGTGGAGGCCGCCGTGCCCGGCGAACGGCGGGAAGTGGAGTTTTTCGCCGACGGGCACGTGGAGGTGGAGCGCTTCATCACCACGGGCGAGGTGACGTCCGATCCCGCTCTGCTGCGGGAGCTGCTGGCGCGGGGAGCCTGAACGAGAATGCACGCGGCGCGGCATCCGCCGGCGCCGGTTGAACGAAGGGGATCGGGATGCAATGACGTGGACGTGGGTGGGCCGGATCTTCTCCGGCAGGGGGCCGGAGCCGGGGCCCGCGCCGGACCCGGCGTGGCTGCACGCGGACGTGCCGATGGAGCGCGACGAGCGGCTGATGGTGCTGCTCGAGGCGCTGGGCGGCCCGTTGCGCGCGCAGGCGGCCGAGCAGCTCCGCGGCGTCGTGGCGGATCTGCCCATGGCCGCGTGGGTGCGCATGGACGAGGGGCTGCGCCGCGTGCTGATCGCGCACTACGGCTGGGAGCATCCGCACTGGCTGCGCAACGCGGACGACGTGCGCCGCCTGTACCTGCCGCCGGGGACGGAGGCCGCGGTCCTCGGGCTGCTGGCCTGCGCGCCCAGCGGGTACGTGCGCGAGGCGGCCGTGCAGCGCCTGGCCCTGCTGGGCGACGGGGGCGAGCTGCCGCCGCTGCTCGTGCGCGCCAACGACTGGGTGCACCCGGTCCGCTCCCGTGCGCTGGATGCCCTGCGTGCGCGCGTCGTTCCGGACTATGCCGCGCACTGGGTCCGCGCGCTGCCCCTCGTGCTGCGGCTGCGCGGCACCGGGCGCACCGAGGCCCGGCCGCTGGTGGAGGCCGTGCTGGCCCTGCTGCGGGCGCCGGACGCGCGCGACGCGGTGCGGAAGGGGATGCACGCGCTGGAGCCGGCCCTGCGCCGCGCCTGCTTCCGCATCCTGCTCGATGCCGGCGGGCCGGGGCTGCGCGACCTGGTCGGCGATGCGCTCCTGGGCTCGGACGAGCAGATCCGGCACGAAGCGGCGCGCGCGGCCGCATCGCTGGAGGACGACGCGCTGGATGCGCTGCTGCCGCGGATGCTGGCGGACCGCTTTCCCGCCGTTCGCCGGGCGGCGCTGGGATTGGCCGCGCGGCGGATGGGGATCGCGGCCGTCCCGGCGCTGCGGGACGCGCTGCTGGACCGCGGCGCCGGCATCCGGGCGGATGCGCGCGCGGCCATCGAGCGCCTGGAGCCGATGGACTTCGCCGCGTTCTACCGCGCGCGCGTGGCGCCGGATGCGCCGCGCCTGGCGGAGGCGGTCGCCGGGCTGGGGGAGACGGGGACGGCGGCGGACGCGGATCTCGTGTCAGCGTTGCTGGATCACCCGCGTCCCCGTGTGCGCGCCGGCGCCCTCCGCGCGCTCCCCCGGCTGGCGGGCGACGCGGCCGTGCCCGCGCTCCTGGCGGCCGTGGGCGACGCGAGCTCCGCCGTGTCGCGCACGGCGACGGACGTGCTGCGCCCGCGCGTGGCCCGGGCGGACGCGGGCGGGCTGGTTGCCTGGATGGACGCGATCCACCCCGCGCACGTCCGCCGCAACGCGCTGTCGCTGCTGGCCGCGCGGAGCAAGTGGGACGGCATCCCATGGATCATCCAGTCCTGCGGGGACGCGGATCCGCTCGTCCAGGCCGCGGGGCGGGAGCAGCTGACCCGCTGGCGGCAGCGCTTCAACCGCAGCTTCTGGCAGCCCACGCCCGTGCAGCAGGAACGCATCCGCGAAGCGCTGGTCGGGGCGGGGAACGCCATTGACCGGGAGACGGCGAAGTGGCTGCGCTTCGCGACGGGGATCGGCGCATGAGACGGAATCGGAATCTCCCTCCTCACCCGATGGAGGGGCAGACATGAACGGCTGACGGGTGCGCATCGTCGCTCCGCCGGCAGTAGAAACGGAGGATCGACGATGAAGAACCTGCACCTGGTGCTGCCCGTGGGCACGCAGGTGGTCACGCGGCGCGCGGTGGCCACGGGCGCGGGCGTGCCCCTGTGCGCGGCCGGCGCCGTGGGCGAGGTGGTCGCCGCGCCGGTGGACTACCATCACGCCTACCGCGTGCGCCTTCCCGACGGCGCCGAGGTCTCGCTGCGCCGCGACGAGCTGAGCATCCGCAAGCAGGAGCAGGCCGGCCTGCTGGGCGACGCGGGCGAGGTGCTGCGCGACCACGACCTGTACGCGCACGTCATCTACCGCTGCGTGGTCGGCTCGCGCGCGTACGGGCTGGAGCACGACGCGTCCGACACCGACCTGCGCGGCGTGTACCTGCCCCCGGCGGAACTGCACTGGTCGCTGTACGGCGTCCCCGAGCAGCTGGAGAACGCGGCGGCCGAGGAGTGCTACTGGGAATTGCAGAAGTTCCTGGGGCTGGCCCTCAAGGCCAACCCCAACATCCTGGAGTGCCTGTACACGCCCCTGGTGCAGCACGCCGCGCCGGTGATGCGGGAGCTGCTGGCGGAGCGGCACCGCGTGCTGTCGCGCATGGTCTACCAGACCTTCAACGGCTACGTGCTGTCGCAGTTCAAGCGGCTGGAGGCGGACTTTCGCGCGACCGGTGCGCCGCGGTGGAAGCACGCCATGCACCTGGTGCGGCTGCTGGTGAGCGGCATCACGGCCCTGCGCGAGGGGCACGTCCCCGTGCGGGTGGAGGAGCACCGCGAGCGGCTGCTGCGCATCAAGCACGGCGACGCCGCGTGGGCCGAGGTGAACGCGTGGCGGCTGGCGCTGCACCGCGAGTTCGATGCGGCGTATGCATCCACCGTCCTGCCGGAGCGTCCGGACTACGCGTGGGCAAACGACTTCCTGGTCCGCGCGCGGAGGAGCGCGGTCCACTGATCTCAACGAATGGGGGATGGATGATGATGACGACGATGGACGCGCGGCTGGCCGGGGAGGTGGCC
>DATING010000163.1:0-2543 GCA_035474555.1 Longimicrobium sp.
CAACCATCGTGTCCGCACCTTCTCCTGCCGCGACCAGTTCCTGGTCATGGCATTTGCCCAGCTCACCTACCGTGAAAGCCTGCGCGACATCGAGGCCTGCCTGAGCGCTGTCCCTGACCAGCTCTACCACATGGGCATCCGCGGGCCCGTTACCCGGAGCACGCTGGCCGACGCGAATGAAAAGCGCGACTGGCGCATCTACGCCGACTTCGCCCAAGTCCTCATTTCGGAAGCTCGCCGCCTGTACGCAGGCGAGGCGCTGGACCTGGAACTCGGCCAGACCGTCTACGCGCTCGACTCCAGCACCATCGAACTGTGCATCGGCCTGTTCCCCTGGTCGCGCTACCAGCAGCACGCCGGCGGCGTCAAGCTCCACACCCTGCTCGATCTGAGAGGAAGCATCCCGGCTTACGCCTGCATCACTTCGGGCAGTTATCCCGACCGCAACATCCTGGATGAGCTCGTACCGGAGGCCGGCGCCATCTACGTCTTCGACCGCGCGTACCTCGACTTCCGGCGCCTGTACCGGCTCGAGAAGGCAGAGGCGATCTTCGTCACCCGTGCCAAGAGCAACTTCCAATACATCCGCCGCTACTCCGCCGAGGTAGATCGATCCACCGGGCTCATATGCGATCAGACGGTCCTCCTGAAGATCGCGGCGACCGCCGCCAAGTACCCCGTCCCGCTGAGGCGAATCCGCTACAACGATGCGGAGAGTGGCCGGCGGTATGTTTTCATCACCAATGATTTTACGCTTCCTGCGCTCACCATCACCAAGATCTACAAGGCGCGCTGGCAGATCGAGCTGTTCTTCAAATGGATCAAGCAGCACCTGCGCATCAAGGCTTTCTACGGTCGCAGCCCGAATGCAGTTCGGACCCAGATATGGATCGCGATCTCCGTGTACGTGCTCGTAGCGATCGTCAGAAAACGGCTGGACCTCAAGCCCGATCTCTACACTTTGCTACAGATCCTGAGCGTCCATATCTTCCAACAGACCGAGCTACAGCAAGCACTTTCGGGGGGTGGTTACACAAACACCAGTCTCCCCGATTCTAACCAGTTGCAGCTCTTCAACTTCTAACCGGACAGCAGTGGGGTGGGGGACGCAAAGCCGCTTGTGGTGTACCGAGGCTCGCGTGCAGGCGGAATCACGCAATCCACCATAGTCCGGAACCGGAATCGATCCAATGCAGAAGCACAACGTCCTCGTCGCCATGTCCGGCGGGGTGGACTCGTCGGTGGCGGCGGCCATGCTCAAGGAGCAGGGCCACAACGTCATCGGCGTCACCATGAAGACCTTCTGCTACTCCGAGGCGGAGGCCGAGGCCAACGGGCCGTCCAAGACCTGCTGCGGCCTGGACGGCATCATGGACGCGCGCATGGTGGCCGACCGGCTGGGCATTCCGCACTACGTGTTCGACGTGGAGCGCGAGTTCACGCGCGATGTCATCGACGACTTCGTCTCCGAGTACGCCGCCGGCCGCACGCCCAACCCGTGCGTGCGCTGCAACGGAAATACCAAGTTCCGCGACCTGCTGCGCCGCGGAAAGATGCTCGGCTGCGACTATATCGCCACCGGCCACTACGCGCGCATGGGCACGGACGCCGCCGGCAACGCCGTCCTGCTGCGCGGGATGGACCCCAAGAAGGACCAGTCCTACTTCCTGTGGGCCCTCGCGCCGGAGATGCTGCCGAGGCTGATGTTCCCGCTGGGCGAGCTGACCAAGCCGCAGGTGCGTGAGATGGCGCGGGAGATGGGCCTGAGCACGGCCGAGAAGCCGGAGAGCATGGAGATCTGCTTCGTTCCGGACGGCGACTACGCGCGCTTCCTGGGCAAGCAGCTGGGGCGCGATCACGCCGCTCTCTCCGCTGGCCAGTTGGTGACCAGCAGCGGCGAGGTGCTGGGCGAGCACGACGGCTACGCGCGCTACACCGTGGGCCAGCGGCGCGGGCTGGGCGGCGGGCGCTCGCTGCCGCTGTACGTCATCGGCACGCGGCCGCAGACGCGCGAGGTGGTCGTGGGCACGGCGGACGAGCTGATGCGCGGCGAGGTGGCCGTGGGCGAGCTCAACTGGCTGGCGATGCCCCCCGCGCCCGGCGACGCGATCAGCGTGCAGCTGCGCCACCGCGCGCCCGCCGTCCCCGCGCGCGTGCAGATCGTGGCGGACGGACTCATCCACCTGGCGCTCGACACCCCGCAGCGCGCCGTGACGCCCGGCCAATCCGCCGTGATGTTCAGCGGCGACGTTGTGCTCGGCGGCGGCCGGATCGCGGCATAGACTCCGGGTAACTTCGGCAGAAACCGCATGCGCCGGTGCGTTCACATCGGGACCGCATGTGAACGCCGAGCCCCGGGAGCATCGTGGACTACGCGAAATGCTGGGTTTGCGGGCCGCCGCATCCGCTGTATGTGGCGGTGATGGCGCTCATCGTGTTCGGGCTGTCGTTCGCCGTGTGGAAAGCGATGCGGCCTCCCCGAGCACCGAAATGGTCGCTGACCGGCAGGGGGCGCCGGCGCGGATGAAAACGAAACGGGAGCG
>DATING010000164.1:0-2860 GCA_035474555.1 Longimicrobium sp.
CAGCGCCTCCAGCGGCCCCCGCAGCTGCGACGCGTCGCCCACCACCACGACGGCGGCGCGGTCCGGCATCAGCCGCCGGCGGGCGGCCTCGCGCACGTCTTCCGGCGTCACGGCCAGCAGCCCGTCGCGATAGTGGTCAAAGTAGTCGTCCGCAAAGCCGTAGACGGCCAGCGTGCTCAGCTTGCCGGAAAGCCCGTCCGTGGTCTGCAGCTGCAGGGGAAAGGTGCCGGCCAGGTACCCCGCCGCGTCCGCCACCTCCGCCGCGGGCACCAGCGCCTCCTGCATCTCGCGCATGTCGCGCAGCATCTCCGACACCGCGTGCGCCGTGTGCTCGCTCTGGATGGCGGACGAGATGGTGAACGTCCCCGGCAGCCGCCGCAGCCCGAACGACGAGCTCGCGCCGTACGTGTAGCCCAGCCGCTCGCGCAGGTTCAGGTTGAGCCGCGAGCTGAAGACGCCGCCCAGGATGGCGTTCATCACCGTCGCGGCAAAGAAGTCCTCGGCCGTGCGGGCGATGCCCACGTGCCCCACCCGCACCTCGCTCTGCACGGAGCCGGGGTGGTCCACCAGGAGGATGGTGGTCCGGTCGAAGCGATTGGGCGTCTCCGGCGCACGCGGCGCCGGGGGCGCGCCCCGCCACCCGCCGAACCAGCGCTCCGCCAGCCCCGCCACCTGGTCCAGGGTCACGTCCCCCGCCGCGCAGATCCACGCCCCCTCGGGCACGTAGTGCGCGGCATGGAACGCCGTCACGTCCTCGCGCGTGAGCGTCCGCAGCGCCTGCGCCGGCCCCGCCAGCCGCCGCCCGAACGGGTGCCCGTCCGGAAAGGTGTAGTGCGTCGCCAGCTCGTCCGCCACGGACGCGGGGTCCGCCCGGCGCTGCGTGAGCGCCGCCAGCCGCTCGTCGCGGATGCGCTCCACCTCGCGCTCGGGAAAGGTGGGGCGCAGGACGAGGTCGGCCAGGATCTCCATCCCCGCCTCCAGCCGCGACGTCAGCGCCGTGATGCCGGCCAGCGTGGTGTCCCACGACACGCCGCTCTCCAGCACCACCCCCAGCGCATCCACCGCCTCCGCGATCTCCGACGCGTCCCGCGCGCCCGCGCCGCTCTCCAGCAGCCCTGCGGCCAGCGACGCCGCCCCCGCGCGCGGCTCCGGCTCCGCCAGCGCCCCGGAGGGCACCATCACGTCCAGCGTGGCCACGGGAAAGGCGTGGTTCTCCGCCACCATGATCCCCACCCCGTTGGCGAGGCGGTGGCGCTGCACGTCGGGAAAGTGGAACGGGCGCAGGGGCCCGGGGCCTGGAGGGGTCGTGCGGTCCAGCCTGCCCCCTGCCCTCGTGTCCGGGTCCGTCATGCCGCCTCCGCGGGGGCCAGGGGCAGGTACGTCATCACCACGCGGTTTTCCGGCACCAGGTGTTCGCGGACGAACCGCTGCACGTCGTCCGCCGTCACGGCACGGTAGCGCTCCAGCTCGGTGTTGATGAGCTCCGGCGCGTCGAAGTAGGTGGCCAGCATGCTCAGCTGGTCCGCGCGCTCGTTCACCTTCTGCAGGTCCAGCACCTGCCGCGCCTCCAACCCCACCCGCGCGCGCTCCATCTCCTCCGGCAGGGGCGGCGCTTCGGCCAGCGCGCGCAGCTGCTCCAGCAGCGCCGCCTCCACGGGCTCCGGCGCCTCGCCCGGCGGCACGTTGGCGCGCACGATGAGCGCCGACGCCCCCGTGACCACGGGGAGGACGAACGCCGCGATCCCCCGCGCGATCTGCCGCTCCCGCACCAGCGACCGGTACAGCCGCGCCGACTTGCCCGCGGCCAGGATCTCCGACAGCACGTCCGCCACGTAGTAGCCCGGCTCGCCGTAGGGCGGAATGCGGAACGCCGCGTAGATGCGCGCCACGGCCACGGGCGACTCCACCGTCTCGCGCACCTCGCGCCCCAGGTGCAGGGGATCGACGCGCGGCTCGCCCGGCAGCGGCGGCACGGCCGGCCCCTGCGCAATGGGCCCGAACCACTTCGCGATCAGCCGCCGCGCCTCCGCGGGATCGAAGTCACCGCAGAGGGTGAGCACGCAGTTGTTCGGCACGTAGTAGGTGCTGAAGAAGTCGCGCACGTCGTCCAGCGTGGCCGCGTCCAGGTCGTCCATGCTGCCGATGACCGAGTGGTGGTACGGGTGGTCTTCCGGGTACAGCAGCCGCTGGATGCGCTCGTCCCAGTCGCCGTAGGGCGCGTTGTCCACCCGCTGGCGCCGCTCGTTCTTCACCACCTCGCGCTGGTTGTCGAACTTTTCCTGGGTGAGCGCGGGGAGAAAGAAGCCCATGCGGTCCGATTCCAGGTACAGCGCGAGCTCCAGGTGGCTGGCGGGGACCGTGACGTAGTAGTTGGTGCGGTCCAGCCAGGTGCTGGCGTTGATGGTTCCGCCGGCCCGCTCCACCAGCGCGATGTGCTGCGTGTCGGTGACGTTCTGCGACCCCTGGAACATCATGTGTTCAAAGAGGTGGGCCAGCCCCGTGCGGCCGGGCCGCTCGTTCCGCGAACCCACGTTGTACCACAGGTTCACCGCCACCACGGGGAGCGTGTGGTCCTCCGAGAGGATGACGCGCAGCCCGTTGTTCAGCGTGTATCGGTCGATGGGGATCTGCATCCGTTCTTTCGTGTCAGGCCGCGAGTTGATCTGATCCTGCCTCTACGGATTGGGACGGCGATTGGGGCGTGTCCCTCCGCTGCGCTCCGGGCCGGGCTGCGCGCGCCGTAGGCAACGATACAACCGTTGCCAACGGCACCGAGCCCCCTCCGCGGGCCGGCACGATACAGCTGTGCCGTCCCGCTCCGGGTTCTCGGCCCTGCGGGCGCGCATCCCTCACGCGACAG